>URUW01000168.1 GCA_900551205.1 uncultured Collinsella sp.
CTGCGACACCATCGACGCCGACGAGAACGCCGAGCCGCGCGTTCCCGACGAGCCGCTGATCGCCTCCTACATGAACTACCTGGTCACCAACCACGGCGTTATCGTCCCGCAGTACGGCGACGAGAACGACCAGCTGGCCGTTGACACGCTCCAGAAGATCTATGACGAGGTCTGGGGCGAGGGCGTCTACAAGTGCGTCGGCGTTCAGTCCGAGCAGGTCGTCTTCGGCGGCGGCAATATCCACTGCATTACCCAGCAGGAGCCGTCCGCGTAATTGTCTGTCTTCCCGAGGCACGGCACCTTCCCGTTCATTCGTCGCTTGCGTACCAAAGTACGCGGCGCTCCTCTTTCACGGGAATCTGCCGCACCTCAGAAACCCAGCCGATCAATCGGACAGTCGGTGAATCGCACCGTGACCATCTCGGGGCATTGATGGTCGGTTTATTCGATGTCTTGGTCGGCTGGGTTTTTCTTTGGGCACTCCGTTGCCTCCACTTCGGAGTGCCCGCCTCTTTGATTGAGTACGCGTCTGATCTGGGATTTATTGCGGGTTAGGCCAATTGTTCGCTTGAATTTCCCAGGTCAGACGCGTCTTCAATTGCCGAAAGTTTCCGGTCGCGAACGCGGCCGTTTTGATCGGAGTATCTATGTACCAGCGTATCGTTATCTACACGCGCCTGTTCCGCGAGCGTTGGTCCAACAACTGCATCCTCTCCTCTCTTTGGGATGGCACCTGTACCGGTGACGCGGCCTGCAACCCTACCTTGGGCTGCGCCTTCGGTACAGATGCCATCCTTTTTGCCGTGGGGGGAGCATGCCATGGCAGGTAAAAAGTTCTCCCTGATCGAGGTTATCCTTTCGGTTATCTGCGTCGTGTTTACCATCGAGGCGGCGGCTCCGGCATCTGCCATGGGCAACGTGCAGTTCTTCTGGTGGATCTTCCTTATCATTACGTTTTTGCTTCCCTATGGTCTGGTGGTGGCCGAGCTGGGTACGGCGTTTGATTCCGAGGGCGGCCTGTACGATTGGGTTCGCTTGGGCCTGGGCGACCGTTGGGGCGCCCGTTGCTCTTGGTGCTACTGGGTTAACTTTCCGCTGTGGGTGGCAAGTATCGCCTGCATGTTCCCCAGTGTCATTAATGCGGTGTGGGGTATCGAGTTTTCACTCGGGATCCGAATCGCCATCGAGATTGCCTTTGTGTGGGGCGTCACGGTCATGGCAATGCAGCCGGTGGCCGAGGCAGATTGGGTCATGGACGGCGGCGCCGTCATCAAGGTGCTCATTACCGCTGTGGTGGGAATCGTCGGCATTTGGTTTGCCTGCAATAACGGCTTTGCCAACGACATGTCGTTTAAGACCTTCATTCCAGATCTGGGCGACACCAATTCGTTGACGTACCTATCGATTATCCTGTTCAACTTTATGGGCTTCGAAGTGGTCGCGACCTTTGCCAGCACGATGAAGAACCCGTCGCGTGATATCCCCAAGGCGGTTATTGCCGGCGGCGTGGCCATTGCGGCAATTTACATCATTTGCGGCATCGGCATTGGAGCCGCGGTTCCCACCGAGCGGCTTTCACTCGATTCGGGCATTGTGGACGCAGTCGCCGCTATGGTGGGGCGCACCCACCCGCTGACGATGGTCGTGGGCGTGGCCTTTTTGGTGACGCTGTTCGCCAATATGATCTGCTGGAGCTTTGGCGTCAACAACGTAGCGAGCTATGCCGCGCGCCATGGCAACATGCCGCGTCCCTTTGCGTTGGTGTCCAAAAAGACCGGCATGCCCAACGGCTCGGCGCTCATTAACGGTTGTTTTGCAAGTATGGTGCTACTGCTCCAGATTCCGCTGGGCGAGGGCTCCGATGTCTTTTGGGTTTTCTTCTCGATGAACGTCGTCTTTCTGCTCATGAGCTATATCCCGATGTTCCCGGCGTTTTGGCGCCTGCGTAAATACGACGACCGCCCGCGTGTGTTTCGCGCGCTCTTCGAGGGCAAGGTGCTTGCGGTAGCGCTTGCGGTGCCGGTGGTAGAGCTCGTGCTTTCGATTGTTGCGACAACCGTGCCGCTTAACAGCTCGCCCGCCGAGATGTCAAAGTTGCCGATCCTCATGGGTGTGGTGATCGGCGTGTTGCTGGGCGAGGTTTCGCGCCTCATATCGCGCCGCGGCCGCAGCATCGACAATCCCGGCGTTGGCGCAAGGGGGACAGGTCGCTTTGCACCAAAACAGTAGCGCCGCGAGTTGTGCGGTGCTAGATGCATCTTGGATTACTGCTCACGCTGCTCGGGATCAGATGCGAGCTTGGGTGCAAAGTAGGGGACGTGGCCCAGGTAGGGGCAGCTGTCCTCGCGTGATTCGACGACGCAGGGGATATCTTCGTAGGTGAGTGAGTCGCTCAGGCGGGCGATGGTCTTGGCGGCAGGAGCGACGAGCATCTTGAGCGGTGCGATAGGCGCCATGGCATCTCCTTTCTTGCATGCGACCCGTGTTTTGGCGCGAATGTATACGCCGCCAGTCTAGCATTCCGCCGAGGAGAGCTCCAAACCACCACAAAGGGGACAGGCACCTTTGTGGTGGTTTTGGTGTTTGACCAGATAATACCTGTTATCGCTCCCGGGCAGTCGTTGGGGACGTTCTAAAACGGTTATATGTCACTATCCAATAACGCCTCTGAACTGGGCCACTATTAGATTATGGAAAACACTACTGCAAGATTATGGCAAATGATACTGTCAGATTATTGCGTGTGCTGCTGTAGTCGTCGGGGGCCTGCCTTATGAGCGCCGGCATGGTGCGAACTGTCATCGCTGCCCGCTGCAGCGAGTAGCAAGCGGGCAAAACCGCCTCAAAACCAGCGCGAACAACCGCCGCGAAGAGGATCGGATCCCTTTCGCGGCGGTTGTTCGCCTATCTGGAGCGCCTCAAAACCAAGTGAGTAGGCTTTTTTGGATCTGCCGAGCATATCACGACAAGTGCTCAATAAAACCGCAGGTCAGCGCTGTGGCGATTCGGGGTGTGCTCGGCCTCCTGCAAAAAGTCTACTCACTTGGTTTTGGCTGCTAGAAGACTGCCGCGAGGGAAGGCAACTTCCTCGCGGCGGTTGGCGTTTACCCAGATAAAACCTGCCAAAATAAACCTGTCCCTTTTTGGCATGTCCCTTTTGGCGTGGCTGATTGCTTTGGGCTGTCTTGGAGAAAGCCCGTGAGGCGGCACTCAAGCTAATCCTGCGTGTCGCCTCCGTACATGTAGACGATAAAGCCGTCGCCGGTGTCTTGGCTGTGATCTTCCAAGATGCGCTTCATGTTGAGGTGCTCGTAGAACTGCCAGTCGGAGCTGCAGTCGCTCATCAGGAAGAACTTGGTGCAGCCTGCCCGGGCGAGCTCGGCGCGCGCAAGGTCGATGAGCGCGCGGCCGAGCCCCTTGCCCTGCCACTCGGGCACGATGATGATGAGGTTGAGTTGGCCCTGGGCATACTCATTGCCCGTGGCGGCAAAGCGGTCGGCCGTGGCCTTCTCGCGGCTGTCGCCAAAGAGCGAGCCCTCGAGCTTGGCGTCGGCGGTCTTCGCCATCTCGGTTGCCTGGGCGAACATCTCGTCGTAGCAGGGTACCCACGTGGGGTTGGTACGCGGCTTGCCGTCTTCGAAGATGCCGATGCAGCAGGCGGCGATAATGCGGCCCTCGGCCTCGGCGACAAGCGCGATGGGGGAGCGCTGCAGCTGCATGGCGATGTTAAAGCGCGCGCAGAAATCGGCAGCTTCGACGTCGCCGCGGTTGCGCAGCGTGTTGCACCACAGCTGGTTGTAGATGGCGGCGATGCCGGTCAGGTCATCAAGTGTGGTGGCGCGCAGGGCTACGTTGTCAAGGCTCATGGAGGCTCCTTCCGGGTTGGGTCAGGCCACCTCTGAGTGTGACATGGCCGCAGGGCCGCCGCATCAACCATTCGGTAGACGACCCCCGATCCCACGGGGGCGGAGAGATAGTCATTGGGGACGTTCTTAAACGACTGGTCAAACAAGAGCGTCCCCAACGACTACCTCAAGGAATGTCCCAGACTGCCGGCAGAAAAGGAACGTCCCTAACTGCCGCATCCGGAGCAAGACAACGCCGCAGGTAGAGGACGGACAGCGAGCGGGCCGCATTTGAGACAAGGTGACGTGAAACG
>URUW01000169.1 GCA_900551205.1 uncultured Collinsella sp.
TGGTGCCGCTGTGGGACTTCATCTTAGGCATGAAATACTCCTTAATCGGTTACAGAACACTAGTTACTTGGTATCGCTTGCCGCTTTATCCTCATCGAAGGCGCCCTTAATCGGGGCGAGCAGCATAAGCATGTTACGGCCTTCCATCTTAGGCTTGGACTCGACCGTAGCGTAAGGCTTGAGATCCTCGGCGAGACGCTCGAGAACGTTAAGACCCTGCTCCGGGTGAGCAATCTCACGGCCGCGGAACATGATGGTGATCTTAACGCGTGCGCCCTTCTTGAGGAAACGCAGAACGTGGCCCTTCTTGGTCTCGTAGTCGCCAACGTCGATCTTGGGTCGGAACTTCATTTCCTTGACCTCGACCTTGGACTGGTTCTTACGAGCGGCCTTGGCCTTCATGGCCTGCTGGTACTTGAACTTACCGTAGTCCATGACCTTGCAGACCGGCGGCTCCGCGTTGGGAGCGATCTCGACCAGGTCGAGACCCTGATCGTCGGCGACGCGCTGGGCATCGCGGATGGCGAACAGGCCGAGCTGAGAGCCATCGACGCCAATCAAACGGCACGAAGATGCAGTGATCTCGTCGTTGATGCGGGTGTCATCAGACTTAGCTATTTTCCCTACCTCCATTCATAAAAAAATAACCCAGCGCTTCTTTGCAACCAGGTCGTACACATAGACATCCTCGGTATGAGGAAGGGAATCTAAGTTGTATGACCAGTCAGCTGCTCATTGGCGCCAAAAGGTGGGAACCCTCAGGTTCCTCTTTAGGGCATTGCGGGAACAACGCCTTGCGAATAATAACACGTACCGCGCGTTATCACATTACGTACACGAAAAAGGGGGCCGCAACCCCCTTGAAGCGCAGGTGCATGTATGGTGCCCGAGGCGAGACTCGAAGGGCCTTCGCTTCGCGAAGCCCCGGGCTTCGGGCGCACGGCGCCCTCGCCACGCTCCGCTACAAACAGGCCACAGGCCTGTTTGCCTAACGCTCCGCGCGCTCACGCGAGTTCGGCACGAAAAAGGGGGCCTTGACCCCCTTGAACGCTCACTTGCATGTATGGTGCCCGAGGCGAGACTCGAACTCGCACGTTGTTGCCAACGGTGGATTTTGAGTCCACTGCGTCTGCCAATTCCGCCACTCGGGCACGTAATGCGTGAGTTAGTTTATCACAGCTTTCAACTGATTACGCCGAAAATGGAACTTCGAGCATTTCGACGAGTTCGACCGTGCGGAGCATCTCGCGCTGACGGCATCCGTGTCCGTTAACCGAGGCTTCGCCCATCTGGTTGTCATAGGGGTCCTCGCGCATGCCGTCGAAAGCAGGCACAAACTCTGCCTGGAATCGATTGTTGGCCACCATACGCCACGGGTCGAGATTGCCAAAGTAGTGACGACGGCGCCACTCCTCCCCCATCCTGCGAGCAGAAGATCCAAATGACACGTCGGCGTTGAGCCAACCGGTCTGCGGCGTATAGAACTCTGCCCAGTCGTGCGACCCCACCGAATCGGGCGCAACGTACAGGCCGCTCTGCCAACGGGCAGGCACGCCCGCGATACGGCACATGGTGATAAACGTGAGCGCCATAACGCCGCAATCGCCGCGGAGCGAATGCGCGCAGTCATCGGCAATAGATCCCAAAAGCAAGTACGGCGGCTGATAGCGATAGTCGATATGCTGCGTCAGGTAATCATAGATAGCACGGGCGCGATCGAGCGGATCCTCGAGTCCGTCAACAACACCGGCCGTCAGCTGCAGCAGATACGGCGTGAATGCAATGTGCGGACGGTCCTCGGAAATATCCTCGGGCAGAGGCGCGTCCATACGCGGATGAACCGGAAGTGTGCCACCGTAGACATCACAATAAGCAGCATCGATGTGATAACGATAGGTCACCGAGAATGAGCGTTCACTCGAAGAAGACCACGAGGCGGTACGTGCCGAAGCGTTCGCGGGAGCAACAGCACCCTCCGGCGTCATGTCGAGAATCTCGACCCGAGACTGCTGGCGACAGGTGGCGGCAACGGGAAGCCAAGCGCGAACGGTCTCCCCCTCTAGAGCGCCGGGGACAGACACAGACGCTTTAAGCGTAATGACGCGAGCCAATCCGTTTTGCGACTCCATCTCCTTGAGCATCTCGTTGCGCAGTGCAATTCCGTCCGTAGGATCGGGACGCATGCCGGGGACCTCTTTGGGATATACGCGAAGCGAATCGAGGAAGTTGTCGAGAACGAGCAGCTCGCCATCGATAAAGCGCCAGTCAATACGCTTACGATTAATCAGGTCATCAAACTGCTCTTCGGTAAACTCTGGCCACTCCTCGCGAATCATCGCAATAGCCTGATCGCGCGACACCGAAAAATGAAGCGGCGTCTCGAGCATGCGATACCGCTCGGCACGAACACAAGCAGCCAGCGAAGGCTCGGGGTTCTGCTCCAAAAGGCGATCGCAGGCAGCAACAGCCTGCTTCAAATACCCGGCATCCTTAAGACGAAGAATCTCGGGCGGCAGTCCAACATCGAGATGACGAAAGTCATCACAGCAAACATCAACAGAGCAACCAACAGGACCCTCGTCAATAACCTTCCCATCCGAAGGCAGTACATTAATAACAGCCATACCAAAACTCCAAGTCACTAGAACGCTTGAAACCCATTGTAGCGAGATAAAAAGAAAGCCCCAACAAGGGAGCCATCAACACCGCTGAACGGTAGTCAAATAAATAATTCAGCCTCGTAACCCTGCGGCGTTAAACGAAGGAAGCCCCGTCCCCCGGAGCTGATTCCGTCGCGCGACTTCTGGCGAAGCCAGGTGAGCGCGAGGGAAACAGCGTAGGGGAAACGGGGCCTCCGGCGGGAACGTTAAACCGCTACTTACGCCTTGTTGACGGAGCCAAACTCCTCCATGAGCTCCTTGGTGCGAGCAACGATGTTGTCGCGACCAGGCTTGAGGAGCTTGCGGGGGTCGAAGCCCTTGCCCTGCTGATCCTTGCCAGCCTCGATGTACTCGCGGACGCCCTTGGCGAAGACGAGCTGCAGGTCGGTGTTGACGTTGATCTTGGAGATGCCCAGGGAAATGGCCTTCTTGATCTGATCCTCGGGGATGCCGGTACCACCGTGCAGGACGAGGGGCAGGTCGCCGGTCTGAGCCTTAATCTCGCCCAGGCGCTCGAAGGAAAGACCGGCCCAGTCGGCAGGGTACACGCCGTGGATGTTGCCAATGCCGCAGGCGAGGAAGTCGACGCCCAGGTCAGCGATCTGCTTGCACTCAGCAGGATCAGCGAGCTCGCCGCTGGAGGTCACGCCGTCCTCGGTGCCGCCGATGCCGCCGACCTCGGCCTCGATGGACATGCCCTTGGAGTGGGCAAGCTCAACGAGCTCCTTGGTGCGGTCGAGGTTAAGCTGGAAGGTCTCCTCGTGAGAGCCGTCATACATGATGGACGTGAAGCCGGCCTCGATGCACTTGAAGCAGTCCTCGTAAGAACCGTGATCGAGGTGAAGGGCGACGGGAACGGTAACGCCCGTGGCCTCGACGGCAGCCTTGACCATGTCGGCGCAGACCTTGAAACCGCCCATCCACTTAGCGGCACCAGCGGTGCACTGAAGGATCAGCGGAGACTTGGCCTCCTCGGCGGCCTGGAGAATAGCCAGGGTCCACTCGAGGTTGTTGGTGTTGAAGGCACCGAGACCGTACTTGCCGGCCTCAGCCTTCTTGAGCATGTCTGCTGCGTTGACGAGCATAAAAGAAACCTCCTGTAAGGTTGCTCCGATAACGCCTGAGATTTTACCACGGCGCACCCGGGCATAAACGTTCGTTTGTTCACGAATATCGTCCAAACAGACTTTTTTTGACCGTTTGCCCTACGGAATCGACCCGTTGGGGAAAAATAGCTTGACGTTTGGACGCTTCTCGTGCTTCAGAAACTGACTACAAAGCTACATCTGCATGAAAGGGTTCTGCATAAGCTCGCGTGCCACGGTGGTCGAATCGCCATGGCCGGTTAGGCAAACGGTATCGGGCGGGAGAAGCCGGGCGAGCTTGGAGAGCGAGCGCAGAATCGCCGCCTCGTCTCCGCCGGAAAGGTCGGTACGGCCGTGACCGCCGGGAAAGAGCGTGTCCCCCACGAAAGCGATATTTCCCTGCTCTGTTGCGG
>URUW01000170.1 GCA_900551205.1 uncultured Collinsella sp.
AGACCACTAATACCTTGCAAGCCACAGCCCTCGCCTATCCCTCAAACGAAAGCACGCGGACCAGATCCAGGTCCTCATAGCCATCGATAAAGATATCGCAGTTGGCGCGTACGTCGTCGCGCTTCATACGGCCGTGCGGGTCATAGATGCCCACGCGCTTAAAGCCGGCGACCCCAGAGCTCTTTAGGCCAAAAACCGCGTCCTCAAACACCCATGCGCGGTCAAACTGGTGTCCATGGCGCCCCTCCAGACGGCGCAGCGCCAGCTCGTACACATCGGGGAACTGCTTGGAGCGTCCCGCCTCGCCCGTCGTGGTAACAAACTCCATGTAAGCGTCGAGCCCGGCACCAGCGAGCGCGGACTGCACCAGCTCGGCCGGCGTGGACGTGGCAACGCACATGGCAATACCGGCCGCCTTCGCCTGCTCCAAAAACGTCAGCAGACCCTCGCGTGGCGGCACCTTAGAGTAGCCATCGATCAGAATGTCGCTCAGCTCGCGATACAGCTCCTCGCCATTCGCTCCAATACCCCAGGTGTCGTGGTAGGCCTGGCACTCGTCCTCGAGCGACAAATGCTCAAACTGGGCAAAATCGTCGACCGTCACGTCAACACCGTGGCGGTGCAATAACTCGGGCTGCGCATAGGCCCAAACCGGGGTGCTATTAACCAGTGTTCCGTCGCAATCGAAAATAAAAGCGGCATTGGGAGCGGCGGTCTGGAACATAAACGTACCTTTCGATGTCAAATGGTAAACAACCTGCTAAAAACGTTTTACCAAACGTCAACCCAACTATCTTGAAACCCTAATTGGTAAAACTGTCAAGAGTTTTACCACGGCAATTCTGCAAGTGGTATAAACATGGCGCTTACCGATTAAACGCCACCGCAAATCCTCTTTCGTTCATAAAAGTAACGTACAGGTGCTATCTTATTTTGTGCCGAAAGTTCCACCGAGCACGCGAGGTGGAACGAATCATAGAACTATCGCCGTCCCTTCGATTCGTGCAGCCTTGGACCTTTCGCATCTAGTCACCAAGGCAACACGCTGCCGCGTCATGATGGGATCAAACGTGAGCGATACAAAGCTAAAGCCAACGGCTAAAAAGCCCGCAACCCGCAAACCGGCTCCGCACGCACCGGAGCTCTCCAAGGACGATGTCTACCTGTTTGGCATTGGTATGTGGGAGCGCAGCTGGGAAAAGATGGGCGCGCATCCCGACACGCAGAACCGTACGCGCGGCTGGCGCTTTTGCGTTTGGGCGCCCGACGTAAAGAGTGTCCATGTCATTGGCGAATTTAACGACTGGAATGAGGATGCCAACCCGCTGGTACCCGTGCATACGAGCGCTATTTGGGAAGGCTTTATTCCTGGCGCCGAGCAGGGCCAGCTCTATAAATATCTCATCGAGACCAACGAGGGCGAAAAGCTCTACAAGGCAGATCCGTACGCCTTTAAGGCCGAGTGCCCTCCGGGTACCGCGAGCGTGCTGTGGACTCTCGATGGCTACAAGTGGAACGACGCCGCATGGCTCAAGCGCCGCGCCAGCCATAACCACATGTCGCAGCCCCTTAACATCTACGAGGTGCATATTGGCTCGTGGAAGCGCCACGGCGACGCGCCGCAGGGCGAGCCCGACGAGTACGGCAACTACCCCGGCCCCATGGATCCCTTCCCCGCGCAGCGCGGCGAGTTCTATACCTACGACGACCTGTCGGTGGAGCTCGTGGACTACGTGCGCGACATGGGCTACACGCATATCGAGGTCATGCCGCTTATGGAGCATCCCTTCGATGGCTCCTGGGGCTACCAGACGACAGGCTACTACGCCGCCACGTCGCGTTACGGCAACCCGCAGCAGCTCATGCACTTTATCGATGCATGCCACGAGGCAGGTATCGGCGTGATTATGGACTGGGTGCCCGGCGGTTTTTGCGCCGACGCCCACGGCCTTGCCACCTTTAATGGCCACATGCTGTTTGAGCACGAGATTCACCCCAACTGGGGAACGCACAAGTTTGACTTCGCCCGTGGCGAGGTCCGCTCCTTCCTGGTTTCTAACGTGCTGTACTGGCTCGAAAACTTCCACGTGGACGGCATTCGCATGGACGGCGTGTCCAGCATGCTGTACCTCAACTTTGGCATTGACGATCCCGGCCAAAAGAAGTTCAACAAGTACGGTACCGAGGAGGACCTGGACGCCAGCGCGTTTATCCGTCAGGTCAACTGCGCTGTAGAGGCGCACTACCCCGACGTGATGATGATGGCCGAGGAGTCCACCGCGTGGCCGCTCGTGACCTATCCGCCGCAGGACGGCGGCCTGGGCTTCCACTACAAGTGGGACATGGGCTGGATGAACGACACCCTGCACTACATGCAGACCGATTTTCCGTGGCGCCCCGGCAACCACGGCCTGCTCACGTTCTCCATCATGTACGCCTTTACCGAGAACTTTATTTGCCCGCTGAGCCACGACGAGGTCGTGCACGGCAAGTGCTCGCTCATTGGCCGGATGCCAGGCGACTGGTGGCGCCAGTTTGCCGGCCTGCGCACGCTGGCCTTCTACCAAATGACGCACCCCGGTGCCAAGCTCAACTTTATGGGCAACGAGATCGGACAGTTTATTGAGTGGCGCTACTACGAGTCCATCCAGTGGTTCCTGACCGAGGAGTACGAGACACACCGCCATCATCAGGCGTTTATCAAGGCGCTCAACCACCTGTACACCGCCGAGCCCGCCCTGTACGAGCGCGGCTACACCGACGACGGCTTTACCTGGATTGACGCGGACAACTCCAGGCAGTCCATCGTGAGCTTTGTGCGTCAGGGCGAGGACGTCGATGACGACCTGGTGATCCTGATCAACTTTGACCCAGCGAGCTACGAGAGCTTCCGCGTGGGCGTGCCGCGCGAGGGCGACTGGGAAGTCATCTTCGTTTCTGACCGTCCCGAGTTTGGTGGCAGCGGATACGCCGGTGAAGAGCCCTACACCTGCTCGAGCGAGCCCTATCCCTGGAACGGGCAGATGGACTCCATCGAGATGAAGGTGCCCGGCCTGGCAGGCGTAGTGCTTAAGCGCCGCGGTCCCAGCAGCTACAAGCCGCCGGTGGTTGAGGAGCCCAAAGCTGCGCCCAAAAAGCGCACGTCCTCGGTGAAGCCCAAGCCTGCAGCTGCTAAGAAGGCTCCGGCTAAGGCCAAGGCGAAGGCTGCCAAGCCCGCTGCCAAGGCTTCGGCTAAGTCCACCACGGCCAAGAAGGCAACCGCTAAAAAGGCTGCTCCCAAGGCCAAGACAGGCGCTGTTAAGGCTCCTGCCAGGAAAGCGTAACAAAAGCGTTACCACTGCAATTACCCGCCCCGCAGGGGCGTAGGATACAAGCCATAACCGTTCCGGGAGAAACATCCCCGGGGGAAGGAACGTATGAATAAGATCTTCGACAACAAGCAGGAGTTTACCGAGCTCTATCGCGATGCCGTCATGAGCATCAGCGGCAAGAGCGTCGAGGCCGCCAGCGACCTGGACCGCTTTAACGCCCTGGCCAAGCTCGTGGCCGAGAAGGCACGCACCGTTGCCACCAAAAGCGACGCCCGCGTCACCGCCGAGGGCAAGAAGCGCGTGTACTACTTCTCGATTGAGTTTTTGATCGGCCGCCTGCTCGACAACTACCTGCTCAACTTTGGTGTGCGCGACATGGTCGCCGAGGCGCTCGACGACATGGGCTTTGATCTGTCCGTCATCGAGAACCAGGAGCCCGATCCGGCGCTGGGCAACGGTGGCCTGGGCCGTCTGGCCGCATGCTTCCTGGATTCGATGGCAGCCGAGGGCATTGCCGGCTACGGCAACGGCATGCGCTACCGCTACGGCCTGTTTAAGCAGGAGATCGTCAACGGCAGCCAGGTCGAGGCCACCGACGAGTGGCTCACCCACGGCTATCCTTGGGAAGTCCGTCGTCAGGACAAGGCCGTGACCATTAAGTTTGGCGGCCGCGTCGAGGGCTTTGAGGAGAACGGCCGCACGTTCTACCGCACGGTAGACACGCAGGACATCCTGGCCGTCCCTTATGACATCCCCGTCGTGGGCTATGCCGGCGAAACCGTCAACAAGCTGCGCGTCTGGGCCGCCGAGCCGGTCGAGGAGCACTTTGATCTGGAGGC
>URUW01000171.1 GCA_900551205.1 uncultured Collinsella sp.
CGGCCGCCCGAAAGCGTATCGGTATCGCGATGAAGCCAGTCCTCCAGACCAAAGAAATAGCTGGTCTCAGCTACGCGACGGCGCATCTCATCACGTGCTAGCCCCAAGTTTTCCAGGCCAAACGCCATCTCGTGCCACACGGTTTCGCACACGATCTGGTTCTCGGGATCCTGGAACACATAGCTCACGCGCTCCGCCGATGCCCGCACGTCCATGTCGGCAACGTTCTCGCCCAGCACGCGCGCATCACCAGTGCGCTCGCCCGCTGGAGCGATCTCGGGCTTGAGCAGCGACAGCAGCGTCGACTTACCCGAACCGGTACCGCCAACAAGCAGCGCAAATGCACCTTGGGGAACACGCCAATCAAGCCCCTCGAGCACCGGTGCCTCGGCCCCGGGATAGGCAAAACTAAGGCCCTGCACCTCAATCGCCGGAATATCCGGGCCGCACGCCGCGCCCGACACCGGGCCCCTATCCAACCGAGCCATCAGCCAAACCTCTTCTCATCAATCGCATGAAACGCGCAAGGCAGCACCATCCAGGCAGCGTACACGACATAGCCCGGCCACGGCGCCGGCACCGAGAGCTGCGGATAAAACGAATACTGCGTCGTCGCGGTCCACGCCACTGCCACCGCGGCAGCACCAAACAGTGCGAGCCCGGCCAGCGCGGCAACGTCGCTGCGCCCCAGTCGATACCGCGCATACGTCGTACGACGCGTCGCGGCACCCCACCCGCGCGAGCGCATCGCGTCCGCGCGCTCCAGCGAATCTTCCATGCCCCAGCCCATCAACACACTCGATGCCCGCAAACGCGAGCGCACGGGGTCGGCCGGCGCGCGGCCCGGCACATCAATCGCATCCTGCACCGCCAGCACCGTACGACCGCGGCGCAAAAACTGCGGGATAAGCCGCATGCACATCGAGATCATGAGCGCAATCACCGGTGCGGCATTGCCCAGCAGCGCGAGCACCTTGTCGTATTCGAGCATCGATGCCGCAGCCTCAAACCACAACACGCTCGCCACGAACAGCCCGCCCATGCACAGGCCGTATACCATGCTCTCCAGATACACCGCGCGCATGCCAATACGGAACAGCTCCGTCGAGCCCGAGGCGCTAAACAGCGGATTGAGCACCGCAACGATCAAAATCACCGGCAGCTGCCAGCGGAGTGCGCCCAGCGTGCGGGCAGCCCCACGCGTCGCAAATCCATACGCCAGCCCGCCCGCAAGCGACAGCGCGATCAGCACCGGTTGCATCGAGAACATGGTGAGCCCCAGCGTCAGCACCATGTAGAGGGCCGGCACAGCCGGATGCGACATCGAGAATGCCGCGACGGGCTCGCCGCCAAACTCCTCTTGTATGTTGTCCACGGGCACCCCCGTCCCCTCGCTCAAACGACAGCTCCGCAGCACCGCCAACGCCGCACGCAAGCAGCGCAAACGCCACGCCGGCGGCGCAAGCCTCAACCGCCGCAAACCAATCGCTACGCGCTCAACATATGCCTGCGGTATCATATTGCGCCGTGTATCGTTTCCAAACACACGTCTCTATAACGTAACAGGAGATCACATGGACGCAACCGCAATTATCCTCGCCGCCGGCGAGGGCACCCGCATGAAGTCGAACCACTGCAAGGTTTCGCACAAGATCCTGGGTAAGCCCATGGTCCAGTGGATCGTCGACGCTACCATCAAGGCCGGCTGCAGCCGCGTCGTGGTTGTCATCGGCAGCCACGCCGACGAGATGCGCGCCCTCATCGACGGCGCCTACGCCAACAGCGCCACCAAAGTCGAGTGCGTCGAGCAGACCGAGCGCCTGGGCACCGGCCACGCCGTAAAGGTCGCGCTCGAGGCCTGCGGCATCACGCAAGGCCCCGTCGTCGTGCTCAACGGCGACCTGCCGCTCATCACCGCCGACACCGTCGCCAAGTTCGCACAGACCGTCGCCACCGGCGAGCTCGCCTGCACCGTCATGACCATGACCCCGCCCGATCCTTTTGGCTACGGCCGCATCAAGCTGGGTGCCGACGGCCAGATCGAGCGCATCATCGAGCAGAAGGACTGCACGCCCGAGCAGGCCGCCGAGCTACTCGAGTGCAACGCCGGCTGCTACGCCTTCGACGGCGCGCAGCTCGCCGCCCACATTAACGAGATCGGCAACGACAACGCGCAGTCCGAGTACTACCTGCCCGACATGCTCGAAATCCTCAAGGGTCACGGCCAGGCAGTCTCCATCTTCCACTGCGACGACTACCGCGACGGCCTGGGCGTCAACAGCCGCATCCAGCTCGCGCAGCTTACCGCCATCGCGCGCGACCGCATCAACGAGCACTGGATGGCCGAGGGCGTCACGTTCATCGACCCCACGCAGGCTTGGATCGGCCCCGACGCTACCATCGGCCGCGACACCATCGTGTGGCCGCAGACGCATCTGATCGGTCACGTCACCGTGGGCGAAGAGTGCCAGCTCGGCCCCAACAGTCGCCTCACCGACACCACCGTCGGCAGCGGCTGCATCATCGATGAGACCATCGCCATCGAGGCCGTCATCGAGAACGGCGTCGACTGCGGCCCGCGCGCCTACCTGCGCCCGGGCACCCACATGCTCGACGGCTCCAAGGCCGGCACGCACGTGGAGATCAAGAAGTCCACAATCGGCGAGGGTTCCAAGGTGCCCCACCTGTCCTACATCGGCGACACCACCATGGGCTCCGGCGTCAACGTGGGCGCGGGCTCCATCACCTGCAACTACGACGGCGTCCACAAGCACAAGACCGTCATCGGCAAAGATGCCTTCATCGGTTCCGACACCATGATGGTCGCGCCCGCCCAGATTGGCGACGGCGCACTCGTGGCCGCCGGCTCCGTCATCACCGAGCCGGTCCCGGCCGACGCACTCGGTCTGGGCCGCGCCCGTCAGGTAAATATTGAGGGCTGGGCCGCCGATTATCGCCGCCGTCTGCACGAGGACGACGAGGCATAACGCTTTATCAAGCACAAAAGGAGCTGTTCCATGGGGACGGCTCCTTTTTCTATCGTGACCTGCGCGACCGGATGAGTGGTCGGTTCGTGTCCGTTGACGGTAAAGACGTTATCAAGACCCGATTAACCCCGCCGCACGGTTACAATGCAAAAAGGCATCTATATGGCATTCGATATATAAAGGAGAAGGGTAATGCCGATTAATGATCCCGAGAAGTCGGAGAATATGCGCAAGTCCATCCGCGTGTATTCCGGTTCCTCCAACCGTCCCCTCGCTCAGAAGATTGCTGAGTACCTTGGGGTCGAGCTTTCGGGCCTTACGCTAAAGCAGTTCGCCAACGGTGAGATTTACGCCCGCTACGACGAGACCGTCCGCGGCGCCGACGTCTTCCTGATTCAGTCCGTGGCCGGCGGCAACGTCAACGACATGCTCATGGAGCTGCTCATCGCCACCGACGCTGCCAAGCGCGCATCCGCCCGCTCCATCACCGCCGTTATCACCCACTACGGCTATGCCCGTCAGGACCGCAAGGCCGGCCCGCGTGAGCCCATCACCGCCCGCCTCGTCGCCAACCTGCTCGAGCGCGCCGGCGTCAACCGCATCATCACCCTCGACCTGCACCAGGGCCAGATTCAGGGCTTCTTCGATATCCCGGTTAACCACCTGTCCGCACTGCCGCTGTTTGGCCAGTACTACAACGACATGCACTTCGACACCGACAACCTGGTTGTCGTCTCCCCCGACGTGGGTCGCGCCAAGGCCGCCAAGAAGCTGTCCGACATGCTCGGCTGCGACCTGGCCATCGCCCACAAGGGCCGTCCGCGCCACAACGCCGCCGAGGTCATGGGCATCATCGGTGACATCAAGGGCAAGACCTGCATCATCAACGACGACATGATCGACACCGCTGGCACCCTGTGCGCCAACGTCAAGGAGCTCAAGGCTATGGGCGCCGGTGACATCTACGTCTGCGCCACCCACGGCATCTTCTCCGGTCCGGCCATCGAGCGCCTGAACGATGCCCCCATCGTCGAGTGCGTCGTCACCGACGCCATCCCCGTCGAGGTCGGCGGCAAGATCAAGACTATCTCGGTCGCCGAGG
>URUW01000172.1 GCA_900551205.1 uncultured Collinsella sp.
GACGAGCTCTGCCACGCGGGTGTGGTTGTCGGCAGGCATATCGAAGGTCGACGCCACAACCTCGCCCTTGATGGAACGCTGCATATCGGTGACCTCTTCGGGGCGCTCGTCGACGAGCAGGCAGATGAGGTGCACCTCGGGGTTGTTAATCGAGATAGACTGGCAGATCTTCTTGAGGATCGTGGTCTTGCCGGCCTTGGGCGGGGACACGATCAGGCCGCGCTGGCCCTTGCCGATCGGTGACACGATGTCGATGGCGCGGCCGGTAATAGAGTCCTTGCCGTGCTCCATGCGCAGCGGCTCGTTGGGATAGACCGGGGTGAGGTCGCCGAACTTGGGACGGTTGCGAATCTGCTCGGGGTCCAGACCGTTGACGGTCGTGATTTTGGCGAGGCCGGCGCGCTTGTCGCCGCCGCGCGAAGGACGCAGCGAGCCCTCGATGACGTCGCCCGTGCGCAGGCGCGCGGAGCGGATGAGGTAGGCGGGCACGAAGGCGTCGTCGTTGGACTTCATGTAGCCATGGGCGTGGATGATGCCGGAGCTGTCCGGGCGAATCTGCAGAATGCCCTTGATGTCGCGGAAGCCCTCGGCCTTCGCAGCGGTGACGTAGATTTCCTCGACGAGCTCGGCCTTCTTCTTGCCGGTCGTCTCGATCTCGAACTCCTTGGCCTTCTCGCGAAGTTCGGCAACCTTCATGGCAGCGAGCTCCTCGCGCGAAAGCGTAGGCTCGGTGGGAGCGGCATTACGCTCCTTGTTGCGTTGCTTGCGATCGCGCTGGCGGTTGCGACGGTCGTTGTTGCGCTCGTCCTTGCGCTCGTTGCGCTCCTCGTTGCGCTTGTGCTGGCGACGGTTGGGGCGGGCGCCGTCTTCGCTCTCGGCGGGGGCGGCACCATCGGTTGCGGTGGTGTCAACATTGGCCGCAGCGGCGTCATTGGCCTCGGCGCCAGAATCAACCTGCGCTTCGACATCCTGCTGCTCGGACGCCTTGGCCTTAACGGACTTCTTACGACCGCGCTTGGGCTTCTCGGACGCAGGCTGTTCGACGTCCTGGGCCTCGGCGACATCAGTCGACGCATCGGCGGTCGTCTCGGTGGAATCCTCGGACGCGCCCTTCTTGGCAGCCTTAGCCTTGGACGTGCGCTTAGCAGCAGTGCGACGCCTGCGACCGGGACGGACGTCGGCGGGCTCGGCATCGGCAGAAACGGCCTCGGAAGTCGTAGCATCCTGGACGGGTTCATCGGCAGCAGTTGAGGACTTGGCGGTCGCCGCAGCATCCCGAGCGGCGGCGGCTGCGGCTGCGGCCTTCTCGGCCTCGACAAAGGCCTTAGGCTTGCGACCGCGACGGTGCGGGCGCAAAGCCGGATCGACAACGGGAACTTCGCTGGCCTCGACAGGCGCAGCGGGCTCAACAGACGATGCACCCTCCCCTGCCGCGGAACGGACCGAAGTCTCAGTGGGCTCGGGGACTACCTGTTCCGCAACCTGCTCGGCCTTAGCAGCCGTGCGACGGCGTGTGCGCGGTGCCAGCTTCTCGGTCGGCTGGTCGGCGGCAGGAACCTCGGTGGCGGCAGGGGTCTCGAGTACAGACGGAGCTGCAAGCTCGGTCAGAGCCGCGGCCTCGCGCTCGGCAGCACGACGGCGGGCGCGCACCACCTGAGCCTCGCTAATCTGCGCCAACGCACGTGCCTGCGCGACCTCATCGGAAATCGGCGCCGAGGAGTCAGCTGCAACGGTGAGCTTGGCGCGCGTCGTGCGCGTGGTACGGCGCTTTGGCTTGGTGACCTCCTCGCCGTCAGCGGCAGGCTTGGCCGTGCGGCGCGTGCGCTTGGGCTTTGCCGGAGCAGCCTCCTCACCAGTTGCAGGCACGGCCTTCTCAGCCGCTACAGGCATAGGCGTCGAAGCAGCCTTAGGCGTCTCAGGAGCCGAGGCTTGAGCGGGCGCCGCGACCTGGTCCGACGCAACCGGTGCAGCGGGAGCGGCCTGCGTCGTCGTTATTTCGTTTTCTTGCTGTTGATCAGACACAGTGTTTGCTCAACTTTCTTTTCAAGCCCTGTGATCACATGCTCCCTGCATAAACCTTCAGGGCGGCTAAACAGTCTAGTTCCGTTCAAAACGACGGACATCATTGATCTGTATCGAGATGATTGCGTCAACTACGCAGCGTTAGTGTAACACAACCGCCGCCACCTGCAACTTAGTCATTGGGGACGTTCTTAAACGACTAGTCAAAAGGGACACTCTTTGTTTGCCACCCACAAATCTGACTGCCTCCGCCAAAACTATGGCGGTTTACTACGATGAATCGCTCAACCGCGACCACTCCGAAACTTGTTGAACTAAAACCGCAGGTAGATGCCTTGCACTTTTTAGCAAAACGCCGGCGTGGTTAGAATTCCTCAATTCATCGTAGTAAACTGGCATAGTTTCGTATTTCCAGCAGTTCCAAATTCATCAATACGTCGGCGTTTGCGAAAAAAGCCCGACCTCCGTAGGAGATCGGGCTTATAGGGCTCAGTTAAACCAAACCTACACGGTCAAATGACCCGCAGATTACATCTGCTCGGGCGCGGAAACGCCAACGAGGGTAAGCACCAGGGCGAGCGTCACGCGGACAGCGTCGCAAGCTGCCAGACGGGCGCGCGAAAGCTCGGGGTCGACGGGACGGCCCTCGCTCGGCAGAACCTGGCAGGCAGCGTAGAAGCTGTGGAAGTCGCCGGCGAGCTCCTCGGCAAAGTGGGTCAGACGGAACGGAGCGCGATCGCGAGCACAGCTGGCGATCAGGTCGGTGAGCTCGTTGAGCTTGCGCGAAAGGGCGAGCTCGGTCGGGTCGGTCAGCAGCGAGTAATCGACGTTCTCACCGATGGCCTTGGCGGCAACGGCCTTCATGCCCATCTCGTCGGCCTGCTCGGCGGTAACGTCGGCGGCACGGCGCAGGATGGAGCACACGCGGGCGTGAGCATACTGCACGTAATAGACCGGGTTGGAGTTGTCGCGCTTCTTAACGGCCTCGATGTCGAAGTCGACCATCTGGTTGGAGCTCTTGGAGATGAGCGTGTAGCGAGCGGCATCGGAGCCGACCTCGTCGACGAGCTCCTGCAGGGTCACCATGGTGCCCTTGCGCTTGGACATACGGACGGGCTTGCCGTTACGCAGCAGGTTGACGAGCTGGCCCAGCAGAACCTCAAACTTGCCGGGGTAACCCAGAGCGTCGCAGACGCAGCGTACGCGCTCGATGTAACCGTGGTGGTCGGCGCCCCAGATGTCGATGACGTGGTCGACGCGCTGGAACTTATCCCAGTGATAGGCGACGTCGGAGGCGAAGTAGGTGTACTCGCCGTCGGACTTGATCAGGACGCGGTCCTTGTCGTCGCCCAGATCGGTGGAGCGGAACCACAGGGCGCCGTCCTTGGTGTAGAGGTAGCCCATCTTGTCGAGCTTCTCAAAAGCGCGGTCGACGGCGGAGGTGCCGGCGGTCTCGCCCTCGGTGTCCTTCACATACAGCGAGCGCTCGGAGTACCAACGGTCAAAGTCGCAGTTGACGGCGTGGCAGAGGTCGCGCATGTTGTCGACCATCTTCACGTAGCCGCGCTCACGGAAGCTCTCCATACGCTCCTGCAGATCGGCGTCGACCCACTTGTCGCCGTCGGTGCGCCAGAACTCGGCGGCCTCGTCGATGATGTAGTCGCCGCCGTAAGAGTCCTTGCCCAAGGTCTCGGCAAAGTTGTCCTGATACGGATGGGTCTCGGGGTGCTCGTCGTTCTCGTCGGCAACAAAGGCGTCACGGTCGGCGATCAGCAGCTTGTGAGCCTCCTCGATATCAACGCCCTGCTTGGCGATGATGTCGGCAAGCTGCATATAGCGCGTGCTGATGGAGTTGCCGAAGGTGTTCATCTGAGAGCCGTGGTCGTTGATGTAGAACTCACGCTGGATGTCGTAACCGGCGTGGTCCATAACGCGGCAGAGCGAATCGCCCAGCGCGGCCCAGCGGCCGTGGCCGATGTGCATGGGGCCGACGGGGTTGGCGGAAACGAACTCGACCTGGGTCTTCAGGCCACCACCGACGTTGGACTTAGCGA
>URUW01000173.1 GCA_900551205.1 uncultured Collinsella sp.
ACCAGCTCGTGGTCATTACCGGCCTTTCCGGCTCGGGCAAGAGCTCGCTGGCGTTCGACACGATCTATGCCGAGGGCCAGCGCCGCTACGTCGAGAGCCTGTCGAGCTATGCGCGTCAGTTTTTGGGCCAGATGGACAAACCCGATCTGGACTCGATCGACGGCCTTTCGCCGGCTGTTTCGATCGATCAAAAGACGACATCCAAGAATCCTCGATCGACGGGGGGCACCGTAACCGAGATTTATGACTACCTGCGACTGCTGTTTGCTCGCGTCGGTACGCCGCACTGCCCCGAGTGCGGTCGCATAATCGAGCGCCAGACGACCGACCAGGTTGCCGATAAAGTCCTGGCTGCGGGGGAGGGCCGCCGCGCGTTCGTGCTGGCACCGGTGGTTCGCGGTCGTAAGGGCGAGTATGCCAAGCTGTTCGAGGATCTTCGCGCCGAGGGCTTTAGCCGCGTGCGCGTCGACGGCGAGGTTCGCTCGCTTGATGACCCTATCGATTTGGATAAGAAATTCAAGCACGATATCGAGGTCGTGGTCGACCGTATCGTGATTCGCGAGAACTCCCTGGGCCGTATTGCCGAGTCCGTTGAACAGGCGACTGCGCTGGCGCACGGCAATGTGAACGTATACTTGCTGCCCGACCGCGACGCTCCCGAGGGGACCGAAGGCGAGTTGCTGGAGTATTCGCTGGCGCTGGCGTGCCCGGAGCATGGGCACTCCATCGATGACCTGCAGCCGCGCGATTTCTCGTTCAACGCGCCCTATGGCGCGTGCCCCGAGTGCGATGGCCTGGGCTTTAAGAAGACGGTCGATGCCGAAGCGCTAATCGAAGACCCCTCGAAGTCGATCGCCGACGGGGTCTTTGGCAGCCTGTTTGGCAACTCTAACTACTATCCGCAGATTTTCGCTGCGGTCTGCAAACACTTTAAGGTGAGCGTCGATACGCCGTGGGAGGATCTGCCTCCGCGGGTGCGTCGCGCGTTTTTAGACGGCATGGGCGACCAGAAGATTTCGGTCGACTATCAAAAGCTCGATGGGCGTCGCAGCCAGTGGGACACCAAGTTCTCGGGCGTGCGCAATATCCTGTACGAGCGCTATAACGAGACGACGAATGAGAACACCAGGGCGCGCTTGGAGAAGTACATTCGCGAGGAGCCGTGCTCGAGTTGCCATGGTGCTCGTCTGCGCCCCGAGATGCTCGCCGTTACCGTAGGCGGTAAGTCCATTTACGAGGTCTGCTGCCTGTCGTGCCGCGAGTCGCTCGAGTTTTTTGAGGGCCTGGAGCTTACCGAGCGCCAACAATTTATCGGCGGGCGCATCGTTAAGGAAATCCTGGAGCGCCTGCGCTTTCTGGTCGATGTCGGACTCGACTATCTGACCCTCGACCGTGCCTCGGCGACGCTTTCCGGAGGCGAGGCCCAGCGCATTCGCCTGGCAACGCAGATCGGCGCCGGCCTCATGGGTGTCCTGTACATTTTGGACGAGCCATCGATCGGCCTCCATCAGCGCGATAACGAGCGCCTGATCAAGACGCTTGAGCGCCTGCGCGATATCGGCAATACCGTCATCGTCGTTGAGCATGATGAGGATACGATTCGTGCTGCCGACTATGTGATCGACATGGGCCCTGGCGCGGGCGTGAACGGCGGACACGTGGTCGCCGCGGGAACGCCTGCCGATATCATGGCGTGCCCCGATTCGATGACGGGTGCCTACCTGACTGGCAAGCGAATGATTCGGGTTCCCGATAAGCGCCGCAAGCCCGGTCGCGGCTGCCTTAAGATCACGGGCGCCCGTGCCAACAACCTTAAAAACGTTACCGCCAAGATTGAGTTCGGTACGCTTACGGTCGTTACCGGCGTGTCGGGATCGGGCAAGAGCTCCCTGGTTACCGACACCATCGCGCCTGCTCTTACGAATGCCATTCATCGCTCGACGCGTCCTGTGGGCCCGTACAAAAAGCTCGAGGGTATCGAGTGCATCGATAAGGTGATCGACATTGACCAGTCGCCGATCGGCCGTACACCGCGTTCCAATCCCGCTACGTACATTGGCCTGTGGGATGATCTGCGCGCGCTGTTTGCGAGCACACCGGAGTCGAAGGCACGCGGCTACTCGCCGGGACGTTTCTCCTTTAACGTGAGCGGCGGCCGCTGCGAAGCATGCAAGGGCGACGGACAAATTAAGATCGAGATGCACTTCCTTCCCGATATCTATGTTCCCTGCGAGGTCTGCGGCGGCAAGCGCTATAATCGCGAGACGCTTGAGGTCACCTACCGTGGTAAGACCATCTCTGACGTGCTCGACATGAGCGTCACCGAGGCGCTGGCTTTCTTTGGCAATATTCCTCAAATTAAGCGTAAGCTCCAGACTCTGTACGATGTGGGCCTGGGCTATGTGAGCTTGGGCCAGCCGGCAACGACGCTTTCGGGTGGCGAGGCACAGCGCGTAAAGCTCGCCAAGGAACTTCACCGCCGTCAGACGGGTAAGACGTTCTACATTCTGGATGAGCCGACGACCGGTCTCCATTTTGAGGATGTCCGCCAGTTGCTCGACGTGCTGCAGCGCCTGGTCGATGCGGGCAACACGGTTCTGGTAATCGAGCATAATCTCGATGTCATCAAGGTCGCCGACCGTCTGATCGATATGGGTCCCGAGGGCGGCAATGGCGGCGGAACCGTCGTGGTCTCGGGTACGCCGGAGCAGGTCGCGGCATGTTCGCAGAGCTACACGGGCAAGTTTTTGGCGCCGTTGCTCAGGCGTGACCGGGAGCGTCAGGCTCAACTTGATGCTCAATAAATAGGCGATTCAGTTTATGGGCGCCATCGACTCCTTGTGATTCGATGGCGCTTGCTGTGTCGAAGTGACGTATGCAGCCGAATTGGACATATACTTAATCCTTGCGTCCGAATGCGAGGGAAAGGACATGTCATGGCAAAGGCTGTAAAGACGCCAAAAACCAATGCGATGCGCGAGCTGGAAAGCGCTGGCATTTCCTATGTTCTACATACGTATGAAGACGATGGTGATGAGTCGGCGGGCCTGGGGGTCGCGATTTCGGAGCAGCTTGGCGAGGAGCCCGGTCAAGGATTTAAGACCTTGGTCTGCGTGACGCCGTCCAACGACCATGTCGTGTGCTGCATCCCTGTTGCCGACGAGCTCGATCTAAAGTCCGCCGCGCGTGCTGCGGGGGAGAAGTCCTTGGCCATGATGCATGTGAAGGATTTGCTTGCGGCGACTGGCTACGTTCGCGGCGGCTGCAGTCCGGTCGGTATGAAAAAACGCTACAGGACGCTCATTGATGAGACATGTGTCCTTTGGGATACCATTTTTATTTCGGGAGGCAAGCGTGGTTATCAGCTCGAGCTTGCACCTGATGATTTAATTGCATTTTGCGGGGCGACAGTTGCCGCGATTACGAGAGAGGACTGAGCGATGCCGCAGGAAGAATTGAAGCGCGGAGCTCATTTTGCAGAAGAATCTGCGCCTCAGACACCCTCATCTGAAGCTTCTTCGTCGCGAGATGACACTGACGACATGGGCTCGTCGGACTACTCCACGGTTGGTCGTTCCGCCGGGCTTATGACCATCCTGACCATCGTGTCTCGCGTCACCGGTTTTATCCGCACGTGGGCAATGGCGGCCGCTATCGGCATGTCGCTGCTCTCGTCTTCCTATCAGGTCGCCAACAACCTGCCCAATATGCTCTACGAACTCGTGATGGGCGGCATGCTCGTGACGGCGTTTTTGCCCGTGTACATGGGCGTGAGGCGTGAGCAGGGTCGCGAGGCCTCTAACGAGTACGTGGGCAACCTGCTCGGTATTCTGCTATTGGTGCTGGGTGGCATTTCGTTGCTGGGGACCGTGTTCGCCCCGGGCTTTATCTGGACGCAATCGTTTCTTTCGGGTGACGGCGGCAGCATGGATACCGCTGCGTTCATGTTCCGTTTCTTTGCCATCCAGATTCTGTTTTATGGTTTGGGCTCGGTGTTTTCGGGCGTCCTCAACGCACACCGCGACTACTTCTGGTCGACGTTTGCCCCGGTCCTCAACAATGTGAT
>URUW01000174.1 GCA_900551205.1 uncultured Collinsella sp.
GGGCCCGGCATTCAGAAAAGTCAGTGCAGCAAAATGGCGATGCGGATAGCGACATGTGCATGGTTTTCGCTGCGCGCACGGGTCCCCTGGGGAGCACCGTGCATTTTTGGGAGTATTCAGCAGACTAGGACGGCTGCATACGTGCCGGACACACCATATTGGTCCCAAGGACGCCTTCGGCCGGCGATTTTGGTCGGCAGGCAAACCCCGTCAGGACAGAAAGGCATGCCTCACGCCGCACCGGAGCACAAAATGACGTCAATCTCCGTAACGTTACTCGGCCGCAGCGGCACCGGCAGAGCTCGCGGTGCTGAATACTCCGTTTTTTGCACGGCCCAGGCGGGGGTACATCAGGGCCAGAAAGAACATCCCGGCCTTTTTATGCAATCTGTAATGTGAAGTATGCAAAACACATGAGGTTGCACTGCTGATGTCCAAATTGAACGCACGGAGCAGCAGCACCTCAACCCCGCGCCCAAATCCAACAGAGCAGGGACGCTCATGGCGGATCCCCACCGAAACGCAAACGTGGCTCGAGCGCCATCCCAAAATAAGCTGCCCGAGCCGCGTTTAACGGTAAGACATGATTACTTAGCGCTCGTAGATCAGGTTGCCGGCTAGGTAGGTGGCTTGGACTTTGGTGGCTTGGAGTTCTTGGGGGTCGATGGTGAGTGGGTTTTGGTCCAGGACTACCAGGTCGGCGTATTTGCCGGGTTCCAGGCTGCCGAGGTTTTGCTCGTCGCCTGCCGCGTAGGCGCTGCCCAGGGTGTAGTTGCGCAGGGCCGTTGCCGCATCGATGCGCTCACTCGGCAGCCAGCCGCCCTCGGGCCAGTGGCTGCGGGGGTCTTGGCGGGTGATAGCCGTGTAGAGCACGTTCATGCTGGTAACAGGCGTGATGGGGCTGTCGGTACCGAAGGCTTGGCGAATGCCGCGCTGCTTATAGGTTGCAAACGGCCACATGATGCGGCTGCGCTCCATGCCCAAATCGCGCTCGGGGCCGCCCGGGTCGAGCGTAATGTGACAGGGCTGGCTCGAGGCAATCACGTTGAGCTTGCGCAGACGATCGATGTCCTCGGGCAGCAGATTCTCCAAATGCTCAAGCGTATTATGGCCGTGCGGGGGCAAACCGTAGAGCTCTGCCGCCTCCTCAAAGATATCGAGTGCGGCATGGATGGCGCCGTCGCCGATAACGTGGATGCGCACGGTGTGGCCGCGCTCGGCTGCCGCCAGAACCAACTTGCGCATGCGCTCGACAGGAACCGTCAGACGGCCCTGGTCGCCCGGGAAGCGCGGGTTGGTATAGGGCTCAGTGAGGTATGCAGTATGCTCGCTCGACACGCCGTCGAAGAACTGTTTAAAGCCTGGCGCCGAGAGCAGCGCATTGTTCGCGTAGCGGGTCTGGAGCTCTTCCAAGCGCGATTGGTCATCCAACAGCGTGGGAAACAAATGGGCGCGGATTCCCAGCTTGCCGGAGGCCTGCAGCTTGTCGTAAACATCGTCGCGAATAAAGTCACAGCCCGGCATGGGCATGAGCGACATGTCGCAAATCGAGGTAATACCCTGCTCGGCCATGCGTTTCATTTGGTCGGCATACGCGCTCGCGATGCGATCCTCGCCCAGCCACTCAAGACAGCGCGGCAGCAGCTGCATGGCCGCAGCCTCGTGAGCGATACCCGTGAGCTCGCCATTTGCATCCTTGTCGTAGCTGCCACCCGCCGGAGGCTCGCTGTCGCGCGTAACGCCGAGCGCCTCGAGTGCGCGGCTGTTGAGCCACAGCGTGTGCCCGTCGCCCGAGTACATAACGCAGGGACGATCGGGAAATGCCGCATCGAGCGACGCCTTAGTGGGATGCTCGGGCGGGTCCCAGCGGTAGTCGCGCCAACCCTGCGTTACAACCCAAGCGTCGTCGGGCAGGTCCTGGGAAAACTCAAGCGCGTGTTGTACCAGCGCCGCCTCGGACGTGCCCATATCCATGAGCATGTACGGCGAGGAACCGACCGAGGTATGGAAGAAGTGCAGATGAGCGTCATGGAAACCGGGGCAGACAAACTGCTCGCCGTAGTCGATAACCGGCGTGGCGGCAGGCGCGGCGGCAATCACGTCATCGGGCGCACCGACTGCGACGATACGGTCGCCTGCGATGGCAATCGCCAGCTCGCGGGCGGTATCGATGCCGTCTTGCGCGGTAAAGACGTTCTTGGAGCGGATAATCCGATCGATATGTTGCATGGGCATCCCCATCTCTGGCAGGAAATTCAACACCCCCGAGTGTACTCCCCCGCCCTTGTAACAAAACCCCAAGCGGCAAACGGCAACTTTACCAGCCCTAGCGGCAGGTGGCATACTGGAGAGAGCCTGTACGATTTTGCGATCAACCCAGCAAGGAGCAAATCGACCATGACGAAGACCAAGGCACAGCAGATTATGGCGGCGACCGAGGCTCGCGCGGCTGACGACGTCACCGCAGCCATCAAAGATATCGCTACCGAGTTTGAACCCTATATCATCAAGCAGCGCCGGCACTTCCATAAGCACCCGGAGCTGAGCCTTGCCGAGGAGCGCACGACCTCCGACATCGCCAACCAGCTCGACGCCATGAATATCCCCTACGAGCGTCCGCTCAAGACCGGCTTGGTGGCAACGCTTCGCGGTACCGCGTCGGATGCCTACCACGAGGACGGCACGCCGCGCCGCCGCATCCTGCTGCGCGCGGATATCGACGCCCTGCCCGTCACCGAGCAGACCGGCGAGGAGTTTGCCAGCGTCAACGAGGGCTGCATGCACGCCTGCGGCCACGACTGCCACATCGCCATGATGCTCGGCACGCTGCAAATCCTGCGCCATATGACCGACGACATCCACGGCGAAGTCCGCATCGTCTTCCAGCCCAGCGAGGAAAACGGCCAGGGCGCCAAGCTCATGATCGGCACGGGTGTGCTCGACGGCGTCGATGGCGCCTACGCCGCGCACATCTGGAGTGAGGTCGACGCCGGCACCGTGAGCTGTGAGCCCGGACCGCGCATGGCCAATACCGACTGGTTCCGCATCGACGTCCGCGGCACCTCGTGCCACGGCGCCATGCCCCAGCGCGGTCACGACGCCGTTATGGTTGCCGCCGAGATCGTCAACGCTCTGCAGACCATCGTTTCGCGCGAGATCAGTCCCTACGAGCCGGCCGTCATTACCGTCGGCGAGCTGCACGGCGGCACCGCGCGCAACGTTATCGCCGGCACGGCCTACCTCGCCGGCACGGTGCGCACCTACGGAGATTCGACCCACGAGGAAATGCCGGAGCTCATGCGCCGCATCGTGGAGCATACCGCGGCCGCCTTGGGCGCCGAGGCAGAGCTCACCGACTACACCATCGCCAATTACAAGGTCGAAAACGATGCCGCCTCGAGCGAGCGCTGCCGCCAGGCAGTAATCAAATGCCTAGGCCCCACCGGCCAAGGCCATTATCGCGGCACACTCTCGGGTGAGGATTTTTCGGAGTACCTGCGCCGCGTACCGGGCGTGCTCGCCTTTGTTGGCACGCGCAACCCCCAGATTGGCGCCACGTACGCCCAACATTCTTGCTTCTACAAGATTGACGAGTCGGTACTGGCCAAGGGCTCCATGGTGGCCGCCCAATATGCCATCGACTTTTTGGCCGAGCCCACACAAGAAGAGCTCGACGGCCCCACGATTGCCGCGGTCGCCGAGACCAATCCCGACCTGGCAGCCAAACTGCGCTCTGCCAAGGCCACGGCCGCCGAGGCCCGCGACGCCATGCACGATGCCCGCACCGCCCGACACGCCGCAATCAAGGGCATCCACGACGCTCGCGCCGCCGCCCGCCGCGAGGAGAAGCACAACGAGTAGTCGATCCACGACCATCTCGCAGTCATAGCCGCATCGCGATATCAAAGCGGGGGCGGACGCTTCGGCACGTCCGCCCCCGCTTATTTGTCAAGCGCTATTTCTACCGTTTCTACCCCGTCCCCAAATGGCAGGTGGCAGGGTTACTCGTCCTGCGGGTCCTCGTCGGAGCTTGGCGCAGGCTCGGGCTCAGGTG
>URUW01000175.1 GCA_900551205.1 uncultured Collinsella sp.
AGCCTATGATGGGCAAAGCCCGCCGGTATCTACAAGACATGCGCGGCCGACGGTCACGAGCGAATCGAGGAACGTCATGGCAAAAAGCAAGCTCATCAAGGACACGACGCGTGCCGAGCGCGAGGAAATCATCAAGCTAGCACTCGCTGGCTGCGGCAACGGCAGCTGCGATAACTGTGGAAGCTGCAGCTTGGGAGCAGGCGATCCATATGGCACCTACCAGCCCTACATTGACGGCGAGATGGAAATCGCCGATATCAACATGATAGTCGCCGAGCGCAACGCCAAACTCTTCGGCCTCCAGCGCGGCTAATGATCCCTTCTTGGGCTGTGCACCAAAAAATGCGCCCATCTACTACGTTTAACCCAAGGGTGCCAACCATAGCCATATTTGTATTAACAAAACCGCAGGTAAACGTCTTGCCGCATTGTTAAAAATCGCTCCATGGTCGGTCCAACCCTGGCAAACGTAGTAGATGGGCGCTTTTCGTGGCGCGGCTGGCCCAGATAGCTTATTTCGGAGCCAATTTGCATCAAAAAGTCCCCGGTGGCGCTGCGTTTTGCGTCACCGGGGACTGTTCAATTTATCCCTCGCGGTCTACCTTACTCATTGGGTACGTACGTGGCCTTGGCTCGCTCGGGCGTTACATCCTGACCGCAGGAATAGTTCGAATCGAAGGCATGCGCAACCAAGTCGTGGGTATCCCATGCCATGCAGTCAAACTCACCAGTATCGAGGACGATGATGTAGCCCTTGCCGTCGTAGTAGAAATGATCCTCGGTGTAGTTATCGTCATCGTCGATGTTGTCCTCAGACACGGAGTCTATATCCGGCTTTGCCGTCTTAATTGCCTGCTTGGCCTCGCTCTTGAGGGTATCAAACGAAAGCCCGTGCTGCGCAAGCGAGTCCTCGAGCGAAACCTGCTCGCCCGTCTTGAGGTTGTAGTACGCCGACCTTGTCACTCGCTCCGATCGATACGGAGGTTGATAGCTATCGGTGTAGGTTCGCACGCAGGCAATATCGCCATCGATCGAGACGATCTCGGCGGTGTACATCATGGTCACGCGACTGTCCTCGTCGTCCATCGAGGCCTGTTTGCTCGCGTCGAGCGTATCCGCGACGAGCTGGACCATATCCTTGTTAAACTTGGCGACGCCCACGCCCTGCCCCTTCACCTGGGGATAGGTCCACGTAGCCGTGATCTGGCACGTGTCATCGGGGGACGGGTCCAGCGGGCCTTCGCCAACCGCTGCCGTAAAGTCGACATCCTGCGTGGCAGAGACGGCCTCGTAGCTCACCTGCGCATCGTCGCCGGCATCCTTCGACTTCAGCTGCTCCAGCGTCGTGGCGACCGTGCCAATGGTGCTGTTAACCGAGCTCTCGTCGGCATACAAGAAACCAAAACCGCCCAAAGAGGCAGAACCGACTTCATTCGGGGCAACAAGGTCGGTCATGGCTTTGAATGACTTGCCGTCGTAGCCAATGAATTTAACTTGGTATTCGTGAGCAGAAGGACCACTTTTGCCAGAGAGATCGCTTTGCTTAATTGCTGTCCCATGGTCATACCACTGCGAAAAACCAATCTTGCCCTCGTATTCATCAAGCCAGACAGACACACACGCCTCCTGATGAGATACGTTTACCTCTGGCGTGTAGACCTTCTCAATCTCGCCATTCTTATACGCCCAGACCTCAAGATGCGCAGCGGCTGCGTTATCCCCACGGTCCACCGGTTCATCGGAATACTCAATCAGCAGCTCATCTTGACCATCGCCATCAAAGTCAATGAGCTTGGCGTAAGCAAGACCCTGGGCTCCATACGCATATTCATCGAACCCGACAGCCTCGCCCTCGCCGTACTTCTTTTGGTACTCGAGAATCTTATCGGTGAACAGCTCATCTGCCGTCTTGACCGCCGCCTTGGCAGACGCCTTGGCCTCCTTCTTGGACTGCGTGAGCTCGACATTCTTGGGGGCGTCCGAACCTTCCTTGGTATAGTCGACCTTCATGGTGGTCGTGCTCTTCTTTTTGCCCTTGCCCGAGGTGATGGTCATCTGGTACTTCTGATCGGGCAGCTCACCAAAGTCCTCCATGGTAAAGCCGTCCTCGCCATCGACCTTAATGGTGCAGCTCTTACCCTTGCCGGACACCGGCGCCAGCTCGACGGTATAGCTCTTGAGCTTTTTACCCTTGCTGTTCTTGGGGAGAATCTTGGTCTCGCATGCGCAGACAACGTAGCCCTTGCCACCCGAAGTTACCTCGGAAGATGCGCCGATACGCGGCACGATCACGATAGCGGCGACAATGGCGACAACGGCAACACCGCCGATAACGGCAGCGACGATACGGCCCTTGTGCTTGGGTTTCTTTGGCTGCGGCGTCGGAACAAACGGTTGAGCGACCTCGGCTGACTTGGTCATAGATTCCTCATAACGAGACTGCACCTCCATATGAGCCGAGGCACCCTGAAGAGCGTGCCGTCCCGCAGGGTCGCCCACCGGCGCACCCCCTACCGGAAACGCCACAGGCTCCGCCTGGTCCTCAACTCCGTCCACGCGTGCTCCGCAGCTCGTGCAAAACATGGAGCCATCGGGTATCTGAGCTCCGCACTTGGTGCAATACATCGCATCTCCCGTCTCTTGTTGCAGCCGCAATGCGCCCGCGCAATTCTTCCAACTACACCGTACGGGAGAAATAGTGATTCTTGTTGCGCAACATTGTCGCCGTCCTAAAATGATCCTTCCGTCCCCTTGGGAACAAAAAGCCCCGCCGGGCCTTGGTGGCGCGGCGGGGCGGGCAAGCGGCTATGAGCAGCAGGCTTAGAACAGGCCGGTGATGTTGCCATCGTTGTCGACGTCGATGTTCTCGGCCGCGGGAACCTTGGGCAGGCCAGGCATGGTCAGAACGCTGCCGGTCAGCGCGACCACAAAGTGGGCACCGGCGGAAACCTTGAGCTCGCGCACGGTGATGCGGAAGCCCTCGGGAGCGCCCAGCGCCTTGGCGTTGTCGCTAAAGCTGTACTGGGTCTTGGCAACGCACACCGGCAGGTTGCCAAAGCCGTTCTCGCGCAGCTCGGCGAGCTGGCGCTTGGCAGCCGGCGTAAAGTCGACGCCATCGGCGCGGTAGACCTTAGTGGCGACAGCCTCGAGGGCGTCGGCCACATCGGCACCGTCCTCGTAGGCAAACTTGAGCTCGCTCGGCTGCTCGATCAGGCGCATGACCTCATCGGCCAGGTCGAGCGCGCCCTCGCCGCCCTTGGCCCAGACCTCGGACAGTTTAACGTTGACGCCCAGCTTCTGACACTCGGACTCGATGAGCTCGAGCTCGGCCTCGGTGTCCGTCGGGAAGCGGTTGATGGCGACCACGCAGGGTAGACCGTAGACGTTCTGGATGTTGTCGACGTGGCGCAGCAGGTTGGGCATGCCGGCCTTGAGGGCCTCGAGGTTCTCGTCGTTGAGGTCGGCCTTGGCAACACCGCCGTTGTACTTAAGCGCGCGGGCAGTGGCGACGACCACGACAGCGCTGGGGCGAACGCCCGTCATGCGGCACTTGATGTCGAGGAACTTTTCGGCACCCAGGTCGGCACCAAAGCCGGCCTCGGTAATGGCGACATCGCCAAAACGCATAGCCATACGCGTGGCCATGATGGAGTTGCAGCCGTGGGCGATATTGGCGAAGGGACCGCCGTGGACAAACGCGGGCGTGCCCTCAAGTGTCTGAACCAGGTTGGGTTTGAGCGCGTCCTTGAGCAGGGCCGCCATGGCGCCCTGAGCCTTGAGGTCACGGGCGCGGACGGGCTCACCGGCAAAGCTGTAGCCGACAACGATCTCGCCCAGGCGCTCCTTAAGATCGTTGATGCTCGTGGACAGGCACAAAATCGCCATGACCTCGGAGGCAACGGTGATATCGAAGCCGTCCTCGCGCGGCACGCCCTGGGCCTTGCCGCCAATACCGTCGATGACATGGCGCAGCTGACGGTCGTTCATGTCGACAACGCGCTTCCAAGTGATGCGCTTAACGTCGATGCCGAGCTGGTTGCCCTGCTGAAT
>URUW01000176.1 GCA_900551205.1 uncultured Collinsella sp.
CCGGCACCTCGCGGCCGCATAGGAACGGCACGCCCACAAAGGCCGGATGCACGCCCGACCACGCTCCGCAGGTGAGCACCGCATCGCCCTTTTCCTCCGCCTCGTTAAAGAGCGCAAAGTCGAAGCTATCCACGTCGATCACGTCCACGCCGCCGTCGGCCAAAAGATCGATACGCAGGCTGTCCATGGCGTCGTTGCCGTGGCGAAGCACGCGAAGGCGCATGCCCTCCAGGTCGGCGACCGTGATGCGCGTCTTGCGCGCAAGCGGGCTCGTGCGCGGCACATCAATATAAAACGGTACGTTGACGATAAGGAGCTTTTGGCAGGCGTCGCCCCAGCGCGGGGTCGAAAAACTCGACTGCACCACATCCACTTCGCGACCAAGACTGCGCATGACGGCCTCGCGCTCATCGTAGAGGTCACTCACCGGCACAATCTCAAAGCGCAGCGACGGCTCCAACTCGTGCACACTCGGCCACATCGACAGCGTCTGGCGCCCCGGGCACATCATCGACACGCCCAGGCGCACGGCGCCGCCATCGCCCGCCGCGCGTCGGGCGCGGCGCAACGCATCCTCGGACTGGCGCATGATCGAGCGCGCATCGTCCACCAGCAGTGCACCCGCCGGCGTCACCTTGACGCCCGAGTGTGAGCGCTCGAACAACGTGATGCCAAACTCGGCCTCGAATCCCGACACCTGTTTGACGAGCGCTGGGGTCGACACGCGCAGTTTTGCCGCGGCGCGCGAGAAGCTTCCCAGCTCCGCGGCGGCCGTTATGGCCTCGAGTCGTCGATCGTACACGTCAATCTCCCGTTTCCAGACGTATGGCCGTGCGCCGCCGAGGGGGGAGGTGTTTTGGCAGGTCACACACTCAATAAGGGCTACTCGTCTTGCGAACTATAAACCGTAGGTTTACGCCATTCTAACAAATATGCAATTCACCTGCGCAAATGCAAAGCATACGATAACCAGCGAAAACCACGTGGGTCGATTAATGGGAGCGGCCCACAGGGAGGCACAAGAAGGGAAGTTCCTATGAGCAACTGGCTTAAGCTCGAGGGCGATGTCTGCGCTGTGACCGGCGCGCTCGGCGGCATGGGCGTCGAGATCTGCCGCGAGTTCGCCCGCAACGGCGCCAACGTTGTCCTGCTCGACCTGGACGAGGAGAAGGTCAAGGCCACAGCTGCCGACCTCGCCGCCGAGTTTGGCATCCACGCCGAGGGCTACAAGATGAACGCCACCGACGAGGCCGAGGTTCAGGCCGCTGTCGATGCCGCCATCGCCGACTTCGGCCGCGTCGACGTCCTCGTCAACACCGCCGGCATCCTGCGCTTCGCAGCCATGGAGGACCTGCCGCTCTCCGACTGGAACGAGGTCATCAACGTCAACCTCACCGGCTACTTCATCACTTCGCAGCGCTTTGGTCGCGAGATGATCAAGGCCGGCCAGGGTCGTCTGGTGCACATCTCGACCGTCGCCAGCCACTCCCCCGAGACGTTCTCGGGCGTGTACAGCTCCACCAAGGCGGGCGTCAACATGATGTCCAAGATGCTGGCCGCCGAGTGGGGCCCCTACGGCGTGCGCTCCAACTGCGTCGAGCCCTGCTTTGTCAAGACCCCCATGTCGGCGAGCTTTTACGCTGACCTCGAGGTCGAGAAGAGCCGCAGCCGTCTCATCGCCACGCGCCGCATCGGCGAGGTCAGCGATATCGCCAACGCCGTCATGTTCCTGGCGTCCAAGCGCTCGGACTTTACCACCGGCGACGCCATCAAGGTCGATGGCGGCTTCTCCAATATGATGGGCGACCTCACCGCCAAGCCCGGCGGCCGCCGAGCCTTTGCCGACAACTACCTCAAGAACAAGGGTGTCGAGCTTTGGTCTGACGAGTCCGGCGTCGCCAAGCCGACCGACCAGTAAACCAACCCGACAGGGAGGCTCCGCGGACACGACCGTTCCTCCCCCGTATCGATTAGAAAGAGTCCAATGGCTTCCACCAACTCCAACAAGGGTCGCGCCGTCGTGCTTTCCGCCGCGTGCGTCACCATGTTCTTCATCAGCTCCATCGCGCTGTATTCCGTTGTGAGCAAGAACCTGCTCGCCGTCTATCCCGAGTGGTCCAGCGCTCTTACCTGGGCCTTCCCGGTCTTTCAGACCATCATGGCCGTGACGGGCATCTTCGCCGGCCGCATCTCCGATAAGATCGGCCCGCGCAACGTCGTGATCGCTGCCGCCGTGTGCTACGGCGTGGGCTGGTTCATGTCCGGCACCGTCACCGAGCCGTGGCAGTTCTACCTGTGGTTCTCGCTCGTCGCCGCCATCGGCAACGGCCTGGGCTACAACCCCGCGCTCACCACCGGCCAAAAGTGGTTCATCGACAAAAAGGGCCTCGCCTCCGGCATCACCCTGGCCGCTTCGACCGCCGGCCCCGCCGTGCTGTCCCCGGTGCTCGCCTCGCTGCTCATCCCGAGCCTTGGCATCTTTGGCGCCCTTAAGGCACTCGGCGTCATCTTCTTTGTGGCGATCGCCGCCTCCGCCCTGTTCCTGAAGGCCCCCGAGGCCGGTTGGCTGCCCGAGGGCTTCGAGGCCCCCAAGGGCGGCGCGCACGCCGGCACCTTCGGCGACCTCACCCCGGGCGAGATGGTCAAAACCCCGCGCTTCTGGGTCCTCATCGCCACCTTCGCCTTCGCCGCCACCGCGGGCACCCTGCTCGTGGGCAAGGTTGCCTCCATCGCCGCTGTCCAGCTCTTCGCCGACCCGACGAGCGCCGCGGCCGTCGCCCTCGGCGGCGTGGTCGTCTCCGTCAACACCTGCGCCAACCTGGTCGGCCGTCTGTCCTTTGGCCAGATCATCGACAAGCTCGGCGCCTACAAGTCGCTGCTCATCAGCCTTGTCGTCACCATCGTCGCGCTCGTCATCATGTCGATGAGCTTTACGCAGAGCATGTTCTTTGTGGCGCTCGCCCTGCTCGGCTTTAGCTTTGGCGCCCTGCTCGTCATCTACCCGCCGCTTACCGGTGGCGCCTTTGGTACCAGCAACATCGGCGTCAACTACGGCATCATGTTCCTGGGCTACGCCGCTTCTACCTGGATCAGCCAGCCCATCACTGCCGTGCTGTATCACGCCGAAGCCAGCAGCGCCGCCTACCAGCAGTCCTTCTATGGCGCCATTGTGATTGCCGCCATCGCCGTCGTGCTCACCGTCTACATGATGGTCTCCGACAGCAAGAAGAAGTCCGCCTAGTTTTACCGATGCGACAAAGGGACCGTCCCTTTGTCGCATTCCACCAGCCACCAGTATTAAGGAGTCGAAATGTCTGAGCTCAACCCCGTCCGCATTGCCGTCATCGGCGCCGGCGCCATGGGCCGCAACCACATCCGCTTTGTCACCGAGGAGCCCGAGGCCGAGCTCGTCGCCATCGCCGACGCCTTTGAGGGCGCCCGCGCCACGGCCGAGGCCGCCGGCGTGCCGTTCTTTACCGATCCCGCCCAGATGATGGACGAGGTCAAGCCCGAGGCCGTCATCATCGCCACCCCCAACGACCTGCACCTGGGCGTTGCCCGCGAGGCCATCAAGCGCAACATCGTGCCGCTGGTCGAAAAGCCAATCTCCAACGATCTCGAGGATGCCCAGGCCTTCGCCGCCGAGGCCGAGACCGCCGGCGTGCCCGTGCTCGTGGGTCAGCACCGTCGCCACAACCCGTTTGTGAACAAGGCCAAGGAGATCATCGAGTCCGGCGAGTTGGGCAAGCTCACCGTGTCGAGTTTCCACTACATGATCTATAAGAACGACGAGTACTTCGATGTCGAGTGGCGCCGCAAGAAGGGTGCCGGCCCGATCCTGGTCAACCTGGTGCACGACGTCGACCTGCTCCGCTACCTGCTGGGCGAGCCCGTCGCCGTCCAGGGCATGCAGTCCAGCGCCGCCCGCGGTTTTGAGACCGAGGACTCCGCCGTGGTCAACGTCCGTTTTGCCGATGGCGCGCTCGCAAGCATGA
>URUW01000177.1 GCA_900551205.1 uncultured Collinsella sp.
AGGTGTCCGTAGCGGGCGCTGTGGTCTTGTCGTCACCACCCGGTTGGCCCATCACCGTAATGTGGTGGTAGGCGCCATACATGGCGGGACGAATAAGGTCAACGGCACTGGCGTCCACGCCGATATAGTCCTTGTAGATCTGCTTCTCATGGATGGTCTTGGTGACCAGGCACCCATAGGGGCCCATCATAAAGCGGCCCATCTCGGTACAGATTGCCACATCGCCCATGCCGGCGGGAACCAGAATCTCGTCGTAGGTCGTGTGCACCCCTTCACCGATGGCGTGGATGTCGTTGGCCTGCTGCTCGGGCAGGTAGGGGATACCGACGCCGCCGGATAGGTTGATGAAGGCGACGTGTGCGCCGGTCTCGCGCTCCAGGCGCACAGCAAGCTCAAAGAGGATGCGCGCGAGCTTGGGGTAGTAGTCGTTGGTGACGGTGTTGCTGGCAAGGAATGCGTGGATGCCAAAGCGCTCGGCGCCCTTGGCCTTGAGCGTGCGGAAGGCCTCGAAGAGCTGCTCGGTGGTCATGCCGTACTTGGAGTCCCCCGGATTGTCCATGATGCCGTTGGAGAGCTGGAACAGGCCGCCTGGATTAAAACGGCAACTGACCGTCTTGGGGATTGGCCCCGCAACGTGCTCAAAGAACTCGATGTGGCTGATGTCGTCAAAGTTGACGATGGCACCCAGTTTGTCGGCGAGCTCAAAGTCGGCAGCCGGCGTATCGTTGGACGAGAACATGATGTCGTGTCCCGTGATACCCAGCGAGCGGGCGATCATGAGCTCGGTATAGCTCGAGCAATCGCAGCCGCAGCCGTATTCGTTGAGAATGGAGATGAGCGCCGGGTTGGGGTTGGCCTTGACGGCAAAGTATTCCTTAAAGCCCGGGTTCCATGCAAAGGCGTCGCGCACTTCTTGCATGTTGCGGCGGATGCCCGCCTCGTCGTATAGATGAAACGGCGTGGGGAACTGCTCGACGATATGCTCGAGCGTCTCCTTGTCCACAAACGGCTGCTTGGCCGCATATGCCTCGTTGGGGGTCAATGCCATGTCCCGTAAACCTCGCTATCCAGACGGCGCCATCTGCGCATCGAATCCGCATAGCGTGGACCCAATGTCCGGATAGCGCTCCCGCATTGCTGCAGACAGTCCTGTGGGTGTTTCCCACAGGCCCACCAGGTTGTTCGTGCCCGAAAAACCCAGTTCGGCGGGTTTCGCCTCCCCACGGGGTCAAAGCCTGCCGGCTCGCCCGCGGTTCTTCGTGCCCGCGCCTCTATCAAGTGGTAACGACCCTACCACGTTGCACTTTACCAAACAAGAGTATTCGTATATAACGTTTAAAAAATGCAGGGATATGCTGGAAATAAGGGTATGGCAATCTTGCGGCACAATAGATAGCAACCGGCGCACACCAATGAAAGGAACCTCTATGACCGAGCTCCAAGAACTCCGTCGCTATCGTCGCGACTTGCACAGGATCCCGGAGCTCGACTTCGATCTTCCGCAGACTATTGCCTATATCGAGGGCGTGTTGGCGTCGCTTGCCTGCGAGGTGACCCATCCGTGCCCCAGCTGCGTCTGCGCTTTCTTTGACGCTGGCGTTGGTGCCACGCATGCCACGGCGATTCGTGCGGATATGGATGCGCTGCCCATTGCCGAGGCGACGGGTGCGGCCTTCGCCTCGTCTCATCCCGGCAAGATGCACGCTTGCGGGCACGACGGACACATGGCCATGGCGCTCGCCGCCGCGACGTATGTCGACCGCACGATTCGCGAGCAGCCGGGTTCACTTAAACGCAACGTGCTTTTTGTGTTCCAGCCGGCCGAGGAAACGACCGGTGGTGCCAAGACGGTATGCGAGAGTGGTGTGTTCGAGCGCTATGGGGCCGACCGCATTTTTGGCTTCCATGTGTGGCCCGATCTGTCTGCCGGCACGCTGGCGAGTTGTTCTGGTCCGCTGCTGGCGCGTTCGAGCGAGACGCATATCCATATTCACGGTGCGAGTATCCATATTGCTAAGACTTATGGTGTGCCGGTTGAGGAGTCACACGATGCCGCGTTGGCGGCAGCGAAGTTTTTGGTTACCGAGCGCGAGCTGATGGACGAACTGGGCACCGACGAGCCCTGTATCGGCAAGTTTGGCCTGCTGCAGGCCGGTACCGTCTGCAACGCGGTGGCGGGGGAGGCCCATGTGGCCGGCAGCTTGCGTGTGTTTACGGACGGCATGTTCGACCGTGCACGCGAGGGTGTGCGCCGCGTGCTTGATGAGGCATGCACTGCAACGGGCTGCACGTACGATCTCGACTTTGCCGAGGGCTATCCGCCGGTCGACAACGATCCCGAGTTGTTTGATCGAATCGCGCCTGCTCTGCCCGAGTTACAGCTCGTGGACGAGCCGCTGCTGATTGCCGAGGATTTCGCGTTCTATCAACGCCATCTGCCGGGCGTATTTTTCCTGCTGGGCACGGGTATGCCAGAGGACCAAGACAACCCGAGTGATTCGGATGGCTGCCCCGCCTATGCCACAAGCGCTCTGCATACCGATAGCATGCTCTTCGACGAGGAAATCCTACTCAAAGGCCTCGATGTCTACAAACGATTGCTTTTGCTTGACTAAGGCGTGAAGGACTATTTGTTCTAGAAAATACGAACAAACGTACGATATAATAGAGATGTAAGTCTATAGAAACGTTTGACGTTACTAACGTAAGGCGATACTATGATTGCATCGTATAAAGATGAGGATACCGAACGCTTTGCCATGGGTGTGCGGGTCAGGAAGTTCGTGCCCTTTGAGCGTGTTGCGTTGAGGAAGATTCGCCAACTGCAGGTTTGTGCTTCGCTTGATGATCTTCGCGTTCCACCGGGCAACCGCCTGGAAGCTTTGAAGGGCGATCGTGCCGGGCAATATAGCATCCGTGTTAACGAGCGCTATCGGGTCTGTTTTGAGTGGAGACAGGAGATGGCTTGGAATGTCGAAATCGTCGATTATCACAAGTGATGAGACTTCGGCCGATTTGCTGTCGCCGGTGACTCCTGGTGAGCTTCTCAAAGAGGAGTTTCTTGTTCCCATGGGCATTTCTCAATATCGCCTTGCGAAAGAGACCGGGATTCCTGCTCAGCGTATCGGGCAGATTGTCTTGGGAAAACGTCGCGTGACGGCCGACACCGACCTCCGTCTTTGCCGTTATTTTGGCCTGACGGATGGTTATTGGCTGCGTGCTCAGGTGGCGTTTGACCTTGAGGCCGAGAAAAGGCGGATCGAACCGGAACTCGATAAGATCGTTCCTGTTCAGCGGGCCATCGCACTGTAGTGCTCAAAGATGATGGGGGCGACGATGAGGCGACGCCGACAGTCTGCCGTATATAGCCCGGGTGGATGCGGGTGTGGCTTGCTACTGCTCCCGGTTATTGCTGTGAGCATTGGCGTGATGTTTGCGCTTGCCGGGGTGGCAGCAGCGGCACTCGTGTTGCTGATTGTGGCCATTGGCGTGACGGTCTGGCTGTGCCGTTCTCGCGAGCAACGTCGTGCCGATGGTAAGACCAATGTTGGATGGACTATCTTTTTAGTCGTCGCCTACCTATTGAGCATCAGCTATTTAGTTTTCTTTATCCTGTTGCTTGTGAGCACCTTTACCGGGGAATCCGTCACGGTGGGTTGATCACCACTGGCAGACGGTCGCGCAAAGTGCGTTTGCTCGGCGCTTGGACAACTGCATTGGCCGTTTACCGCAACCTTAGCTCTCAGCTAATGAATTCAAGTTCAATCCTTCCTACGATGTGCTGTGTGCCGGCACGGTAGCCGGATCGTAGGAAGGATGAATAATGGCAAAAGAGGGAAAGAAGCCGATCGGCAAGATTGTCCTAGGCGTCATCGTGGTGCTGGTTATCGTCGGTGCCGTGGGCTCTATGGGTGGCAATTCAACCGATTCGTCTGCGAGCGATTCGGCAAAACCTGCCGAGACGACACAGCAGGCTGAGGA
>URUW01000178.1 GCA_900551205.1 uncultured Collinsella sp.
AGCGCGCTCGAGCTTGGCGTCGCGCTCATCATCGGAGGTATCCATGCCGAGCATGCTCACGAGAACCTGCTCAAACATCGAAGACTCGCGATTTGCCGACGATACGTACTGACGCAGGTTGCGCGGCTCAATGTGGAAGCGCGACAGCTCCGAGCAGTAACGGATAATCGGGAAATCTCGGCCATCGACGAGCTCACGGTTCTGTGGGCTCTTGATGATGCGGATAAGATCTCGGCAAGGGAGCGGATAAACGAAATCTCAACACCGAGCATGTCGGGAATGGTCTCGATGGGATGCAGCTTTTGCTTGGTTTCCTTGGGCTCCGTCTTAAGCGGAACATCGGACAGAAGACCCACCTCGAAAGCCAAAGTGGACAGGTCCGTTGCGTTTTCCAAGCGCTGTTTAATGACGTTGAGCGGCATGTAGCGGGTCTTCTGCAGGTGCAGGATGACCTCGAGACGATCAACGTCTTCCTTGGAGTACTGGCGATACCCCTTAGGCGTACGATGAGGGGTGATGAGCCCCTCATCTTCTAGAAATCTAATTTTTGAGTTCGATAGATCGGGGTATGCGCCTCGAAGTAGATTGACGACCTGGCCGATACTCAGATAATTGCGTTCGGCCATTACCTACTCACCGGTTTCGATGCGCTCCGGCGTGCTCTCGTGGTAGATGAGCGTGAACGTACCGATCTGAACGGAAGAGCCGTCGTGCAGCGGAGCACCATTGACGATGGCGCCGTCGACCCAGGTGCCGTTGAGCGAGCCCAGATCCTCAATACGAGCGCCCAGGCCCTCACGAATAATGCGTGCGTGGCTGCGCGAGACAGTCATGTCGTTGAGGAAGATACCGTTGGCGGGATCGCGGCCGATGGTGGTCACGTCATCCTCGAGCTCAAAGGCAGCGCCGGTCTGCGGACCCTTGACGATGGACAGAACCGGAGCGGTGATGTGCACGTTGGCCATGAGGTCGGGAACGGTGACGTCGCTTGAAGGCACGCGGAATACGCAGGTAGCGTCAGCAGTCTTATCATTCTGAGGCATATTGTTAACCATGTTGTCCATGACAACCCCTAACTTATCGCGGACGTGCCGCAAATAATGAACCGTACGTAATCATACCCCAACGAATCAGTCTTCGATTTCAGGGTTCAGAAAGTCGATGTCCTCGTCCTCGGGATGCGCGAGAGCCTGTTTAATGGCCACTCCGCCCTTAATGGAATAGATGACAGCCGTGAGCATGGAGAAGATCACGCCGCCGTACACAAAGAAGATGCCGAGGGGCACCGAGCTTCCGTTGAGGCCCGGGAAGGCCGTAAGGGTTGAAGGTAAAAGATGCAGGCCGTCAATAACGGGGAACCCGAGCAGCATGAGCGAGAAGCCGGTCATGAGCAGTGCAGTGGCAATCTTTCCGGGAAAGACGACATCGATGGGGCGACGGTGATAATGACGAACGATAAGCGTGCCGATGCCCAGATAGATGTCGCGGCCAATAATGAGCACGCAGACCCAGATGGGCAGCTCTCCGCGGACCACCAGCCCAAGTACGCCGGTGAACAGCAGCGCACGGTCGCAGATGGGGTCCATGACCTTGCCGAGCCACGAGACCGTCTTGGTCATGCGGGCGATCTGACCGTCCATCCAGTCGGTAGAGGCGGCAACGGCGTAGATAACGATGGCGATGACGCGGTTGTTATCCGTCACAAACAGGTACAGAAATACCAGAGTGAGGATCAAGCGCGTAAAGGTGATGAAATTGGAGATCGTAAAGATCTTATTCGACGGGTAATCGGAAGTGCCGATAAGCTCCTTTTTGATCTTCTTTTTGATGCCCACAGGACTCCCCCGCTGGTTAACGACAAAACTTTCGCTACTATACCCGTTCCGGCGATGTCTATCCAGCGTAAGCATAGAGAGTCCAGACATGAGGAAGGCGCTTTTGGGCGGCGGTGGATTTCACATTCGTGTACATCAGCCTCCAAACATGCCGAAAAATGTCGGTTTTGGAGGGTGATGTACACGTTTTGATTCGGTGATTACATCGATCGGGAAAGTTGTTGCCTTAAGCAAATTAATCATGATGTGCGGGTCGAGAAGGGTTGGCGCCAAAAGAACCCAACGGCCGTTATGGCTTCGTTAGAAACGCGCCCCACCATGGATGGTGAACCCGAAAGGTAAGGCGCGCGGGCACGGTGACTCGGCCCGCGCTCCCGGAAGAGAAAGGATAAACCCATGGGTTACATGCTCGAGACGCGTGGGCTCACCAAGCGCTTCGGCCGCGGCGACCAGGCGCAGGACGCCGTGGCCGACGTGAGCCTTCATATCCGCGAGGGCGAGGTGTACGGGCTGCTCGGTCCCAACGGCGCCGGCAAGTCGACAACGCTCAAGATGATCTGCGGGATGTTGCGGCCGACAGCCGGGGAGATCCTCTTTGCCGGGCACGCCTGGTGCCGCGAGGACCTCTACGCAATCGGCAGCCTCATCGAGGAGGCGCCGCTCTACCCCAACCTCACCGCGCGCGAGAACCTGCGCGTGCGCACCACGCTGCTGGGCCTTCCCGAGAGCCGCATTGATGAGGTGCTCGCCGCCGTGGACCTCGCGGACACCGGGAAGAAGCGCGCCGGGCGCTTCTCGATGGGCATGCGGCAGCGATTGGGGCTCGCGCTGGCGCTGGTCGCCCGGCCACGCCTGCTCGTGCTCGACGAGCCTACCAACGGCCTCGACCCCATCGGCATCGAGGAACTGCGCGACCAGATCCGCGGCTTCGCGGAGGCGGGTACGACGGTGATCGTCTCGAGCCACATCCTCTCCGAAGTGCAGCAGATGGCGGACACCATCGGCATCATCTGCGGGGGGCGCCTCGCCTACGAGGATGCGCTTCGGCCCGGGCAGGACCTCGAGGAACTCTTCATGAGCTTCTGCCGGGAAGGGCGACGAGCGCGCGGGGAGGTGGCGGCATGACGGGCGAGAAAGGCGGCCTGCTCGCGGGCCTGCGCGCCGAGGCCCTGAAGTCGCGCCACGCGGCACCGGTTCGCCTGGCCGTGCTCATGGCGCTGCCGATGCCGCTGCTCGGCGCGATGCCCTACCGGGGCGTGCAAATCTTTAGCGCGTGGAACTACTGGTACGCGCTCTTCTTGCCCGTGTCTCTATCGCTTGTGGTGGCGTGCGTCGCGCGGGCGGACGCTCGCACACGGATGCGGGGGCTTCTGGGCCTGGGCTTCCCGCTCGGGCGCGCCTGGTGGGCCAAGGCGCTCTGGTGCCTTTGCACGCTCTCGAACCTCGTGGTCTTCGGCATCTACCTCGCGGGATCGGCGTTCTCCTCGCAGGGTCTCACGGCCGCGGGCACACTCACGATGCTCCTCTGCGCGCTCGCCAACACGGTGACCGCGGCGTGGATGATCCCCGCAGGGCTCTTCCTCACGGCGCGGCTCGGCATGCTCACGGGCATCTTCTGCCCGCTCGCCGCGCAGCTCATGGGTGGGTTCGCCTGGTCGTTGGTGCCGCTGCCGCAGCTCTTTCCGCCGTCGGCGAGCATGGTCATCCCCACGAGCTTCATCCCCGTACTGCCGAGCGGCGAGCCACTCGCGGCGGACATGGCGCTCGGCGGGGCGCTCACGGCGGACGGCATGCTCACGCTGGCGGGCCTTGCGGTCTGCGCGCTTGCGTTCGCCGCGCTCACGGCGGCGGGCGCGGCCTGGTTCGCGCGCTCCGAGGAGAGGTGATGGCCATGACACAACTCTCCGACCCGACGCCGCGCATGACTCTCCCGCGGGCCCTGCTCTCCGAGGCCCTGCGCCTGGTGCGCTCCCCGCTCACGGCGGTGCACCTCGCCTGCGGCATGGCAGCCGGTCTTGCCTGCGGTGAGTACTTCTCCGTAACCCGATGGGACCCGGCGCTGGGCGCGGACGCCTACGCCCAGTTCCTCGGCGCCCTCATGCCGCTCATGTCCGCCATCGTCTGCGCGCT
>URUW01000179.1 GCA_900551205.1 uncultured Collinsella sp.
TGGGCGTTATCGTCATGGCCATGAACTCGTCCGCCTACCTGTGCGAGATCTTCCGCGCCGGTATTCAGTCGATCCCCAAGGGCCAGAACGAGGCCGCGCGCTCGCTGGGCATGAACGCCTTCCAGACGCTGCTCTACGTTATGATTCCGCAGACGTTCCGCAATGTCCTGCCTACGCTGACCAGCGAGTTTATCCTGCTTTACAAGGATACGTCGCTGCTCGCGGCCGTGGGCGTGGTCGAGATCGTCATGAACGCCCGTACCATCGTGGCCACGACGGGTTCCATTACGCCGTATGTGGTTGCCGCGCTGTTCTACCTGGTCATCACCCTGCCGCTTGCTCGCTTGGTGAGCGGTCTTGAGGCGAGGCTTCTGGGGACGGCCGAGACCAAGAAGAAGCGTCCCGCCAAGAGCGCCGGACAGGTTGTCGCGACGCCCGCCGATCACATCGCCGGTCTGTAAGGAGGTCCTATCATGAGCGAAACCAATAACTCGAACGAGGTCGTCGTCAGTATCAAGAACCTCCAGAAGGCCTTTGGCGACAACGTGGTCCTGCGCGATATCGATCTGGATGTGCACAAGGGTGAGGTCGTTGTGGTCTTGGGCCCCTCGGGCTCGGGCAAGTCGACGATGCTTCGCTGCATCAACCGTCTGGAGCATCCCACGAGTGGCTCGATTGTCGTTGAGGGCGTGGACGTGTGCGCCAAGGGTGTCGACCTTAACAAGGTACGTACGCATCTGGGTATGGTGTTCCAGCAGTTCAATTTGTTCCCGCACCTCTCAGTCAAAAAGAACGTCATGCTCGCGCAGCAGAAGGTACTCAAGCGCAGCAAGGAAGAGGCCGAGAAGATTGCCGTCGAGGAGCTGACCAAGGTCGGTCTTGCCGAGCGTATCGACTTTATGCCGAGCCAGCTCTCGGGCGGCCAGCAGCAGCGCGTTGCCATCGCTCGCGCCCTGTCGATGAACCCGCACGTCATGCTCTTTGACGAGGCCACCTCGGCGCTCGACCCCGAGCTCGTGCGCGACGTCCTGGGCGTCATGCGCGACTTGGCGCGCGACGGCATGACCATGATCGTCGTGACGCACGAGATGGGCTTTGCCCGCGATGTCGCCGACCGCGTCGTCTTTATGGACGGCGGCGTCATTGTGGAAGAGGGTACGCCGAGTGAGGTCTTCGACCACCCCAAGAGCGAGCGCACCAAGGCGTTCTTGGGCAATATTTCGTAGCCGGCTGATGTAGCTGCCGTTACAAAAGAGCGGGGCTGGACTTGAATCCAGCCCCGCTCTTTTGTAGGGATGGGGATGCGCTTTGATGCAGGCTCTCTTGGAGACCCCGGGCTCGTTACGCGAGCTCGGCTCCGAGGGCCTTGCAAGCGGTCTCGCCCTCGTCGTCGGGCGCGTCGTAGCAGATGGTGGAGTCCACGACGTTGACGCCGGTCTCGTCGGCGTCGGCCTTCCAGTTGTCCATCCACTCGCCTTCGGCCCACGAATAGGAGCCAAAGAGGACGACCTTCTTGTCGCCGAGAGTCTCCTTGACCTCGTCCCACATCGGCTGGAACTCATCGTACTCGAGTTCCTCGGAGCCCATGGCGGGACAGCCGAAGGCGAAGGCATCATATTCGGCGGCCTTGTCGGCAGAGAAGTCGGCGCAGGGGATGACCTCGGTCTCGGCACCCGCGGACGTGGCGCCTTCGGCGACGAGGTTTGCCATGGCCTCGGTGTTGCCCGTGCCGCTCCAGTAGACGACGGCGATCTTGCTCATGTTGAGTCCTTTCAGTTGTGCGGCAGGTTGCCGCGGCTTCTATGTTCTATCGGGTTGCCTGGGCAAGTTGCGCCAAGCCGCAGCCCTGCTGATAGACAAAGGTGAGGTATTGAGTGCAAGCGCGGTAGGCGTCAAACATCGCAAGCGCTTGCTCGACATTCGTGTAGACCTTCCAAGCTCCAAAGACCTTGTAGTTCTCGCCGCGCTGGACGATAAACTCGTGCACGTCGTCGTAGGGATATCCAAGGAAGTAGCCTATTTCGTGCGGAAACTCGCAGGTGCAGTCGTTGCTGCAGCTAGCTTGCTGGGGTAGTGCGCATCGAGTCTGGCTACAAGCGCATTCCGCGATGTTATTGCTCGCGAGCGTGATGCGTGATGCCAAATGCACAAGGCATGTCGAAAGGTCTCTCGTGTCGTAGCCTTCCGAGGCGAGCGCTGTTTGGGCGCGAGGGTCTGCGAAATAGGTGGCGAGGCTTTTGGCTCGGTACACGTACACGAGTGCTCCGCAGGGCCGCCAGACCAAAACACTCAGGTGGATGCCGAGCGGGTCAAGCTCGCGATTGCACTGGGCGATAACGTTGAGCAGGCGCGCGCGGCGTTCTGCGATGGTTTCGGTTGTGGTCGAGCCGTCCCCGTGGGCGTAGGTGCCTGGATAGGTAAAGAGCGATGCCGGCTTGATGCCCGCGAGCGTGGGAGAGCAGTTGCGCACGACTGCTGCCTGAAACGTTGGGATGTCTATGGTTCGAGCCACGGCGCTCCTTACGGATCTAAACTGTTAGCCTAGGAAAACTTATACACGAAAGTAAGCCTTGGTCAACTAAAAAGTTTGAAGAGGGAAACTAATTGACCGAACGGACATGATTTTGGAGTAAGATGGGACACCCCACGGGGGTATCTCTGAAATGGACCGTAAGGAAGGGGAGCGTATGAGCGACTTGCTCAACCCAGCAAATATCATCGTGCTGGGCGTGATTGCTATCGGTATGTTCTTTGGGCTGCGCCGCATTGCGGCGTCGACGCATGGAAAGAGTTGCTGCAGTGATGGCGCGAGCGGCAAGAAAGCCAAGAGGGTTGTGGTGGCAGACACCGACGAGTCCCACTACCCCTATCGTGAGGAGCTGCTTATCGGCGGCATGAGCTGCGATGGCTGCGCTCAGAATGTGGCCAATGCCCTCAATGCGCTGAATGGTGTGTGGGCTACGGTAACGTACGCGGACCACACAGCGCGCGTGCGCTCCAAGCGGCCGATCGATCGCGGTGTCCTTGAGGCGGCAGTGAGGGATGCGGGTTACTACGTCATGACGCTGTAAGCGCCGCCTTGGATGCATTTCCTTGTCTGGGCTCGTCCACGCAGTTCGATGTCTTGAATGTCATCGAAATCGATGGCGATGTCTTTGAGCTTGAGGAGCTTGAAGACGGGGAGTGCCTCGTCGAGAATGCCGGTGCGGCTACGATAGCCGTACGTATCGTAATATGTGACGCGCACCAGGTCGCCGCGTTTGAGGCCCTCGAGCTTTTCCGAAAGCTCGAGGGCTTTTTCTTCCGTGAGTTCGCATTTTGGTTCGACGGTGATCTCTTGCTTGCGCACGAGTTCGTAGTATCCCGTGAGGGCGGCAAAGGGCATAAACTGCGCGGCACGGCCGGCACGGACGGCGCCGTTGGCGGTGAGCTTGGGGTCGGCGGATCGACGTCTTCCCTCGGGGTCCGTTAGGCGTTCAAAAGGCGTCGGTGGCCGCATCGGCTGTTGTTGGGACTTAGGCACGGTGTCCTCCAACCTGATCGTTGCGTTCGCGCGCGGTGGCGCCGGCGGTAAAGCTTAATCCCTTGACGAGCGCGTTCTTGCCGTACTTGCCTTTCACGGCCAGGACGGCGCGCGCCAGGTCGCGCTCGCGCTCATCGGCCTCGATATCGCTGAACAGATCGATGGTGGTAAATTCCTCGGGCATGAGGTTGCCAAATCCAAGGTTGATGCGCTTGACCGGTCGTTTGGGATCGACAGTCTGCGCCCAGAGCTCATCGAAATAGCCCATGATCTTCTTAAACGAGTTAGTGCGCTCGGGCAGCTTGCGGGATGCGTTGGAATGCGCGAACAGTGCGGCATAGCCACCGCGCGGCTTGCCGCCATGCTCGCCCACGAAGATGCCGTCAATTGCCTGCGCCTCTCGCACCAAACGTCGGCGTTCGTCATCTCGCTGGAC
>URUW01000180.1 GCA_900551205.1 uncultured Collinsella sp.
CTTTACAAACGACAGCGCCGGAGCCACCAGGTGCGCAAACGCACGCGAACGTGACGAAATCCCGGCAAGTACGCCACCGCACACCGCGGCAAGCGCCAACCCGCCCAGTATCCGCGCGCCCGAGCCCGCCAAAATCGCCCAGGTACCGCCATCGCGCACCAGGCGCAGCAGCGCCAAGGCAACAGCACCCGGCCCCGGCAAAATCAGCGGCTGCGCCACCAGCGCCGCCACCAGCATCCACGCGGCAAGCCAAAAGGCGGCGACGGCACCTACTGCCGCCACCGCCTTCATACGCTCTGTCATTTGTCGAGCAAACGCACGCACGGGCTACTCCAAGTAGTAGAAATCGTCAGCCGGAAGCTTACCACCAACGGCGCTCGCGTCCGCGTCGAACAGTACCTGCAGATACCCGCTAAGTGCCGCCTTCATATCCTTGCCCGTCTGGCAGACAAGCATGCACCCGGGAATCGCCTTCTCGGCGATCTTGGCGTTATCCACGATGCCGGCATCGACCACGGCCTGCGCCCAGTCTGCCGGCGCCGCATTGACAGCCTTAACGCTCGCCGCATGGCAGCTCAAGAACTCCGCCACGGCCTCGGGATGTTCCTCGGCAAACGCGCGGCGCACCACGGTCACGCCCGTCAGCAGGCGCGAGCCCGTGTCACCCGCCAGCTCGTCCCACACATCGGTCAGGCTCACCGGCGCCGATAGCTTGCCCTCGCTCTTGGCGATGGCAGCGGTCTTGAACGGCTCCGGCAGCACGCCCACGGCGGACGGGTCGGCAAGCAGCGCCGACAGCACCTCGGTGGGCTCGCTCTTAAACTCGAGCGTCACCTGGCCGGTCAGGCCCGCGCGCTCCAGCAGGTAGTTCATGACGTACTCCGGCGTGGCGCCCTTGCCCGTCATATAGACGGTATGGCCCGCCAGATCGCCAAACGAGGCCACACTCGCGTCGCCCGTCACAACGTTCAGCACGCCCAGCGTGTTGATGTCGATGACCTGCACAGCGCCCTCGGTCTTGTTGTAGAGCACGCTCGCCACGTTGGCGGGCACCAGGGCAATGTCGATATCGCCCTGAATGACCTTGGGCACAATCTCGTCGGCGGCAGTGTTGATCGCAAAGTCGAACTCATTGTCCGTCTCGCCATCGGCAGCCTGGTCCATAAACTGCACCAGGCCAATCGAGGTCGGGCCCTTGAGCGACGCGACGTGCACCTCGACCGGCTCCGCAGCGGCACCGTCAGCGGCAGACCCGGCAGCCGAGCCCGCAGCAGACCCCGCCCCCGCAGCTCCGCCGCCGCAGCCCGCGAGCGCAAGCGACAAGGCGCCCGCGGCGAGCGCCGAGGCAAACCCCCGGCGCGACATTTCAAAATCAAACGCGCGCATCGCTAGCACGTCCCCTCGTTAGGCATCGTCCATGCGTGATGGTCGGTATGCAGCAACTCCTCGGCCAGCGGTGAGAGCGGCTCGCCCAAAAACTCGCTATAGCACGCCTGGACATCGGGATTCTCGTGCGAGAAGCGAATGTCCGCAGCGGCATCCAGGCCCCACAGCACCTGGCCGCGCTCAGCTGCCAGCTCGCAGCCGTCGTGGATGGGCTGGCCGCCGCCACCGACGCAGCCGCCCGGGCACGCCATGACCTCAACGAAGTCATAGCTCACGCGGCCGGTGCGAATCGCGTCGAGCAGACGGGCGGCGTTGCCCAGCCCGTGCGCCACGACGACGCGCACCTTGGTGCCATCGATATCGGCCACGGCTTCCTTCCAGCCGTCCAGGCCACGCACGTCGGTAAAGAAGTCGGCGTCGGGATTCTCGCCCGTCACCAGGTAATAGGCCGAGCGCACGGCGGCCTCCATCACGCCGCCCGTGGCGCCAAAGATCACACCTGCGCCCGTGCCAAAGCCCAGCGGCGTATCGAGCGGCTCCTCGATCAGCGTGTCCACGCTCACGTGGCTCGCGCGGATCATGCGCACCATCTCGCGCACCGTCAGCGCAACGTCCACATCGGGCGCGCCGCCCTCGCCCACCATGCTCGGCAGCGCACACTCGGCCTTCTTGGCCGTGCACGGCATCACGGACACCACAAACAGGCGCTCGGGCTCCACGCCCAACACCTTGGCGTAGTACGTCTTGGCAATGGCGCCGAACATCTGCTGCGGCGACTTGGACGTGGACAGGCTGTCGACAAACTCCGGATAGCGCGCCTTCACAAAGCGCACCCAGCCCGGGCAGCAACTCGTGAACATGGGCCAGCCGCGGCTGTCGCCCTCGCCCTTGGCGACCTTACCCAGGCGCTCGATCAGTTCGGATCCCTCCTCCATAATGGTGAGGTCGGCCGAGAAATCGGTGTCGAACACGTACTCAAAGCCAACGCGGCGCAGCGCGCAGGCTAGGCGCTCAACGGTGGCCTTCTCGCGAGATATGCCGAGTTCCTCGCCCCAAGCGCTACGCACAGCCGGTGCGATCTGCACCAGCACGATTTTGTCGGGATCGGCGAGAGCGTCGAACACGGTCTCGGTATCGTCGCGCTCGCGCAGGGCGCCCGTCGGACAATGTGTAATGCACTGGCCGCACGCGACGCAATCGGTCTTGCCGATCGGTGCGCGCCCGCGGGTACCCACGGCGGTATGCGTGGCGCGGTTGGTCAGGTCCCAAATCCCTAGGCCCTGCACGCTCTCGCACACCTTGATGCAGCGCATGCATTTAATGCACTTGTCGTTTTCGCGGATGATGGGGAAATCGAAATCCCAGCCCTCGCCCGCCAAATGCCTTTGATACGGCAGATAGAAAATGCCCAGATCGTTGGCGATGGTCTGCAAGTTGCAGTTGCCGCTGCGCACGCAGCTCGTGCACTGCGAATCGTGCTGGGACAGCAGCAGCTGCACGTTGGTGCGACGCGCCTCGCGGGCCTTGGGGCTGTTGGTGTGGACCACCATGCCGTCGAGCACGTAGTTGTTGCAGGCGGCAACCAGCTGGTCGCAGCCCTCAACCTCGACCACGCATACGCGGCAGCCGCCGATCTCGTTTAGATCGCGCAGGTAGCACAGGGTGGGAATCTGGATGCTGACGGACTTGGCCGCATCCAGGATCGTGGTGTGCTCGGGAACCACGACCTCGCAATTATCGATAGTGAGCTTGACCATGTTATGCGCTCCGTTTTCGGTGTTGTCGCTGACGGTGGTGTTGTTGGGCTCTACCATTCCAGGTTCCTCCCTCCGCGGAACGCGCCAAAGCCAAAGTGATCGCAACGCAGGCAGCGGCTCGCCTCCTGGCGCGCCCCCTGCTCGGTGAGACCCTGCTCGACCAGATCCCAATCGTGAATACGCTCGCCGGCCTCGCGCTCGCCCAGCTCGCAGCGGCCGCACTCATGCTTGCCCTTAAACTGGACGGTCGGCAGCTCGACCTCGAGCTTGATCTTGTGGTCAAAGCCCAGGTAGCGGTCGATATTTGCCGAAGCCACGCGGCCGGCGTTGATGGCACGGATGACGGTGGCGGGACCGGTCTGGCAGTCACCGCCGCTAAAGAGGCCATCGAAGTTGGGCACGGCGCCATCCGAATCGGTGACCACGCAGCCCCACTTACAAGCGATGCCCATGTCCTCAAACGGCTTGGAATCGATGTCCTGGCCAATGGCCACAAACACGCGCTCGCAGGGAATGACGCGCTCGGGCGTGGCGGCGGCACGCGGGACCGGACGCCCACGACGGGGCTCGCCGATAATCTGCGGCTGCACGCGCAGGCCACTCACGCGACCTTCCTCGCCCGTCTCGATAGCGAGCGGGGCGGTCAACTCCAGCACCTCGCAGCCCTCGGCCTGGGCGCCGGCGATCTCGGCGTCCTGGGCCGTCATGTCGCAGATGCGACGGCGGTAGACGATGCTCACCTTTTCGGCACCGCAGCGCACGGCGGAGCGCGCCACGTCCATGGCCACGTTACCGCCGCCGATGACGCACAC
>URUW01000181.1 GCA_900551205.1 uncultured Collinsella sp.
GGCCCGTCCCCGATCTGAAGGACCGCTTTTGACGCAGCAGTTTACGATTTCCGCATCCCGACCGGATGGGACGACCATCCCCGTCGTCGTTACCAAAAAGCGCGTCAAGAACTTCAACCTACGCGTCACATCGAGCGGCGAGGTCCACGCCAGCGCACCGATCGGCGCCAGCCGCGAGCGTATCGAAGCGTTTGTGAAGCGCAACAGCGCCTGGATTATCAGCCGACTTGCCCAGCGCGAGCAACGTCAGGCGACGGCACGAGAGCCGCTCAGCCCCTCGTCCATCATTGCACTTTGGGGCAAGCCCATCACGGTACAGGATGCACTCGATCACAACTTTGCATCACCCGCACCGCGACCCAAACAGGCCACCTTCGCAAGTTTTATGGGTACCGATGAATCGGACGAAGGCCCACAGGCCAAGCGGCACGCAATCCTCGACGGCCTAACGTCCGATGAGCTCCAAGCCCGTATCGACCAGCTCTATGCAACCGAGGTCACCACGGCGCTGTACGATATGGTGCACGCGTACGAAATCGCAATGGGCGTCACCGTGGCCCGCGTCTCCGTGCGCAGCATGAAAACGCGCTGGGGATCATGCACGCCCAAGACCGGCGCCATTCGCATCGCACTCGAACTTGCCGCCTATCCCATCGAATGCCTCGACATGGTTGTCGCCCACGAGCTCGTCCACTTGCTCGAGCCAAGCCACAATCAGCGATTCCACGCCCTGCTCGACACGTACTGTCCCAACAATAAAGCTCTGTCGCAGCGGCTCAAGCAGCCACCCATAGAGTCGTATTAGAACCGGTTAGCGCACGCGCTCGATCTCGACGCCGCAGCTTGCCAGGGGCAGGCCAACAGGAGCCCACGGCTTATCGAGCTTTATGCGCACACCAAGCAGCGAGGGATAACGGCGCAGCAGCATCTGGGCTGTCCCCTCGGCTGCCGCCTCGATGAGCTTAAACGTATGCTCGCGCAGATAGCCATCGACATCGTGGCACACCGAGCCGTAGTCAATCGAGGCATCCAGGTTATCGTGCTCCCCCGCCGCGCGCAGGTCGGCATAGAGCACCAGAGAAACGATGAACTTCTGACCCAGCGCGTTCTCCTCGGGATACACGCCATGGTTGGCAAAAACCTCAAGGCCGTCAATGACAATACGATCGGCATGGCGCAGATCATCATAGCTCACGTGAGGCACCGCCGTTGCGGTGGATATTTCGCCCCTTCCACGGCGGGCGAGCTCAGCACCTTCAGTCTTGGTTGCATTCTCGGGCAGTTTTTTGTTACTCAACGCGATCGTCTCCTTCGTTTAGAACCCCAACCGCGCAAACTAACTACACGCGAATCGACAGGTTCTTTTTATCATCGCTCCAGTTGCAAGCATTGCGCGCGGGGCATGCAAAGCAGGCGCGCGACGCTTTGTCGGCTGCATAGAGCAGACGCTCAAGCGGTTGGCTGTTCACGCGCAGCTTTCGATGGCCCAGAATGGCCGTCTTAATGGCTGCGGCATCGGCCGGCTCAAACGCCACGTCATCGGGCATGCCGCCGAGAATCGCATCAGCGACGCGTTCGCTTGCAACATCATGGGATATACCCGATTCATACTGTTCATCTTTGCCGATATCGTGAAGAAGTGCCGTGGCGTAGATGACCTCGCGGTCAAATTCGAGCTGTTCCTCGAGATTCTTGATCCACATAATGCGAGCGACATCGAGCAGATGGTCAATACCGTGGCGGCAGAAGATGCGCCCCGATTCCAACTGTGCAATGTTGCCCAGGTGCCGTCGGAACAGCCCGTTGGCACAAATGTAATCAATGCGAGGCATGGCACCAAAGGGGGCCAGGCCCGAAGCCATAAAGCCGCGACGCGACGTCCCCTCATCGGTCTTCGATGTAAAGTCGTTGACGACTCTCATGGTTAGCGGCCCAACATCCTAAAGAAACGCTCCTCGAGCGCGGGATCGGTCTCAAAGACGCCGCGGCGAGCGAGCGTCACGGTCTTGGTGCCGGGCTTTTGCACGCCACGCATCGACATGCACATATGCTCGGCCTCCATCAACACAATCGCTCCCTGGGGAGCGAGATAGTCCATGAGGGCATCGGCAACCTGTGCACACAGTTGCTCCTGCAGCTGCAGACGGCGCGCATAAACCTCAACCGTGCGGGCGAGCTTGGAAAGCCCAGCCACCCGACCGTTAGGGATATAACCAATGGCGGCCTTGCCATAAAACGGTAGCAGATGATGTTCACACAGCGAATAGAACGTGATGTCGCGCTCGATAACCAAATCATTCGAAGCGACGGCAAAGGTTTTGGACAGGTGCTCCTCGGCACTCTGGCCCATGCCGCCGGCGATCTCACCATACATACGGGCAACGCGCGCCGGGGTCTCCAACAGGCCCTCACGAGTTGGGTCCTCGCCTATGCCCTCAAGCAACAGCTTAATGGCGGCCTCGACTTTTTCCTGATCGACCATCTGGGCCTCACTTTTCCGATTTCACGTTCGCGCTATGGTACCACGCCCTCCGGCATCGACCACAAGCTACATAGTATGGGTCGAATAGACCGGATCATCACGCCAAAGTTCAACCGCATCACAAAGCGCAACGCCCTCGCGCTCAGCACGGGCGCGCGTAGCGTTCATATCGATCACGCGCTGGTTACTCGAGCCCCTAAAACGCAATGAGATATCATACAGATCCTGAACAAACGGGCCATCCACCAACATGTCGAGGCAGGCAAGGATACGGTCCGTGACCTCGGTATGGTGGCGGCCTCCCGGCATAAGCTCCTCGAGCACATCGCCGGTGAAGCACCAAATAGTCTTCCCCGACCCCGCTGGATAGGCCGCGCGAACACGCTCGACAAAATCAACGAGTCCCGCTTGATTCTCGGGCTCCATAGGCTCGCCGCCCAGAATCGTCAGGCCGTCAATAAAGGGATGATCGAGGCTCTCGATAATCTTGTCCTCGACGGCACGATCAAACGGCTCGCCCGCGGCAAAGTCCCACGCGACGGAGTTAAAGCAATTCTTGCAGCCACGACGGCACCCGCTCACAAACAGAGAAGTGCGGACGCCTTCTCCATCAGCAATGTCGAAATACTTAATGTTCGCGTAGTTCATAGGTAACCTTCCTGGGGGTCTGGAGTATATCATCCCGTCCTCAAACATTCTCGGCCTTCGGCCTGCGAAACTGCGGGCGGGACGATATACTCCAGACCCCTCGCGAGCGATACTCAATGAACTCAGCGAACATCGAGTATAGGGTTCGAGGTCCAATAAAAACAATGCTGCAGCTCAACCGTTATCGCAAGCAGACCGTTGTCGCAGGTCAACTCATTTCCGCTAAGAACTTCGAGGAGCGAGCAGGCTGCGTGCTGCATCTCAGCTACATCAACTTGGCCGCCCCGTAGCGAGGCCCCGGACCTTTGCTCGATATGAGTTCCGCACGAACAGGAGGCGCCAGTGGCGCCTCCGTCGTGAGCCAGGACTGTCCGAAATAGCGAGTAAAGGTCCGGGGCCTCGCTACGGGGCGGCCTGGGATGGTTATTAGAGATGCAGCACGCGGTCGCGGATCTCCTCGGTTCGACCCTGGTTCCAGAACTGGGTACCGATGTAGCCGCACGTACGACGAGCGACGTTCATCTTCTCCTGGTCGCGGTTGCCGCAGCTGGGGCACTCCCACACCAGCTTGCCGTCATCCTCGACAATCTTGATCTCGCCATCGTAGCCGCACACCTGGCAGTAATCGCTCTTGGTGTTGAGCTCGGCGTACATGATGTTGTCGTAGATGTACTGCATCACGCGAATGACAGCCTTGAGGTTGTCCTGCATGTTGGGAACCTCAACGTAGGAGATAGCACCGCCCGGCGAAAGCTGCTGGAACATGCCTTCAAACTTAAGTT
>URUW01000182.1 GCA_900551205.1 uncultured Collinsella sp.
GCCCGCGTTGTCCTGGGCATCGAGCATCCTCGCGTGGGCTTGCTTGCCAATGGCACCGAGGACGAGAAGGGCTCCAACTTTACCAAGGCCTGCTTCCCGGCCATGAAAGCCGCCGTTCCCGGCTTTGTGGGTAACTGCGAAGGCACCGATCTTACGTCGGGCAATTTTGACGTCGTGGTCGCCGACGGCATGTCGGGCAACATTGCGCTCAAGGCCACCGAGGGCGCTGCCAAGTTTTTGTTGCAGGAGCTCAAGGGCGTCTTTATGTCTTCGCTTGGCACCAAGATCGCCGCGCTGCTCATTAAAAAGCAGATGCGTGAGATAAAGGCCAAGCTCTCTGGCGACGCCAAGGGCGGCGCGATTCTTTTGGGCCTGCGTGGCGTGGTCCTAATCGGCCATGGCGCCACCTCGGTCGAGGCTGTTAAAAACGGTACGCTCGCGGCGGCCGAAGCCGTGCGCGCGGGGCTGGTCGAGAACGTCGCCAACTCCATGGACGGCATCGTTTTGTAAGAGCGAGTTAGAGCGCTGTTATGTGCCTCGCGGCCTGCTTCGTGGGGTAGAATCAGAACCGTGTCTTGGTACCGCCCGGGCGGTACCATTCTTTTGGTATTCATGCACTATGAGAGGAAGCGCTATGGACCGCTCCGAAATCTTCGACAAGATCGCCGAGGTCGCTGCTGACGTTCTGGGCGTCGATGTTGCCGAAATTAGCGATGAGACCACCTTTGACGATCTCGATGCCAACTCGCTCGAGCGCCTGCAGCTGGTTACGGCTATCGAGGACGAGTTCAACCTCGAGATCGATGACGAGACTCTGCTCTCGCTCAACTCTGTCGCCGACGCCGTCGACGCGATTGAAAACGCCAGGGAGGCCTAGGTCTTGGCTTTGTCTGAACGACTTACGCGTGCCCAGGAAATTCTGGGCCACGAGTTCAATAATAAGGTGCTTCTGCGCGCGGCGCTTACGCATCCCTCGGCAGTCGAGGGCCAGCCGGTTTCTGCCAGCTATGAGCGCCTTGAGTTCTTGGGCGATTCCATTTTGGGCGCCGTCGTCGCCCGTTCGCTCTTTGAGTCCTATCCCGAGTTTGACGAGGGCAAGCTCACGCGCCTGAAGGTGTCGCTTGTCTCGGGCGCTACGCTATCCGAGGTGTCGCATGAGCTGGGCATCGACGACATCATCATCTTTGGTGCCTCCGAGACCGGTACCGGCGCGCGCGGCCTGCACTCGGCGCTCGAGAACGTCTACGAGTCGCTCGTGGGTGCGCTGTACCTGGATGCCGGCTGGGATGTTGCGGCGGACTTTATCCATCGTACGCTCAAACCGCACCTGGCCTCCGAGCGTGCCGAGCACCCCGCGAACCCCAAATCGTTCTTGCAGGAGTGCGTGCAAGCCGACGGTCACGAACCCCCGGCGTATAAGCTCGTTGGCTCCGAGGGCCCGGCGCATGCGCCCACCTTTACCGCCGTGGTGTTGATCGATGGTATTCGCCAGGGTCGCGGCTCCGGCTCCTCAAAGAAGGAAGCCGAGGGAGCCGCTGCACTTGAGGCACTTGACCGCATGGGCTACACCACCAACGGCGTGATTCTCAACAAGAAGCCTGTTTAAGCGAGGAACCGTGTATCTCAAGTCCCTCACGCTCAAAGGGTTCAAGTCGTTTGCCGACCGCGCCCATATGACGTTTGAGCCGGGCCTGACCGTCATCGTCGGTCCCAACGGCTCGGGAAAATCGAACATCTCTGACTCGATTCTGTGGGTCCTGGGCGAGCAGAGCGCCAAGCAGCTGCGCGGCCAGGCCATGGAGGATGTCATCTTCTCGGGCTCGTCAGCGCGCAAGCCGGTGGGTGTCGCCGAGGTCACGCTGGTGCTCGATAACTCGGACCATATGCTGCCCGTCGACTTTGACGAGGTCGCCATCACCCGTCGTATGTATCGCTCGGGCGAAAGCGAGTACCTCATCAACTCGAGTCCGTGCCGCCTGATGGACATTCAGGACATCCTGCACGATTCGGGCTTGGGCAAGGATACGCATTCCATCATCAGCCAGGGCAAGCTCGACGCCATTTTGCAGAGCCGCCCCGAGGAGCGCCGTGCCCTCATCGAGGAGGCCGCCGGCATCTCCAAGCACAAGCGCCGCAAGGAGCGTGCGCTCAGTAAGATTAAATCGATGGACGAGCACCTGACGCGTGCCCGCGACATCAATAAGGAAATTGCCCGTCAGCTGCGACCGCTGGAGCGTCAGGTCGATCGCGCGCGCAAGTATAAAGAGCTGTCCTCGCGCGCGAACGAGCTTACGCAGATGCTGGCCGTCGACGAGCTGCGTTCGCTGCAGTCGCAGTGGAACGACTTGGAGAGCCGCTCCAAGGAAGGTGCCGCCGAGCTGGAGCTTGCGCAGTACCGCTTGGGCGAAAAGGAACGCGAGCTCGAGAAGCTCCAGGTCATGCTCGAGGAAAAGGGCCTGTTTGTGGGCGATCTGGGCGAGCAGCGCCGCCATATGCAAGACGTGGTCGGCCGCATTAACTCCGATATGCGCCTGCTCGAGGAAAAGGGCCACAACATGGTGTCGCGCCTGTCCGACATGCGCGGCCAGATCTCGAGCTCCGAGCATCAGCGTCGTCGCGTGGTAGAGGAGCTCGAGGACGCGCGTGCGCAGCTTGAGGAAGTGACCGGCGCGCACATGCAGGCCCAGGAGGACGTTGACGCCGCCGGACCTGCCGCCGCCGAGCTCCACGAGCGGCGCGTGACGCTCGACAATCAGATTTCGCAGCTTACGCGTGAGCAACGCGATGTACAGCGTGTGGCCGATAACGCGGCGCTCGAACTCGCCAAGGTGAAGGACTCGCTGAGCAACGCCGAGGTCGAGGACAACATGTATGCCTCGCGCCTGGAGCAGATCGATGACCAGCTCGAGGAAGTCACGGCCTCACTCGAGAGCCGTCGCGACCGCGCCGAGGAGCTTGAGGGTGCACTCGATCAGGCCCGTCAAGCCCAGATTGATGCGCGCGAGGCTACCGAGGTCGCCCGTGCAGCGTTGAAGGACTTGCGTGCCCGCGAGAGCGAGGCGCGCAACAAACTGTCCGAGGTGCGCTCGGAGCTTGCTAGCCAAAAGAAACTCGATGCCCGCATGGCCGACAGCTCGCCGCTCGTGAGCTGTCTGGTGGGTGTACTGGGCGACGATGTCTCGGGTCGTCTGGGCGACGTGCTCGAGGCCCCTCGTGAGCTCGAGGGCCTGGTGGAGCAGCTGCTTGCCGGCGATATCGATGCGCTGCTGTTCGACGATACGTCCGCGCTTGAGCGTGCCGGTCGTGCCGCTCTGGACCAGAAGAAGGCCTCGGGCGAGGCGCTGCTGGTGGCGCGCGGTGCGAGCGCCTCTGCTGCCGCTAAGGGCGCTGCCGGTTCCCGCCTGGTCGATCGCCTGTCCGTACGCGCCGGCTATGGCCCGGTTGTCGAGGCGCTGCTCGGCGGCTATTACGTTGTCGACGACTTGGCGGCTGCGCTGGCCGCGCCTGTCGTTGACGGCGTGACTTACGTGACCCCCGATGGCGCCCGCGTCGCCTGCGGCGGCCTGGTGCGTGTGGGCCTCGACGCCGGCGAGGCGTCGGGTGCCTTGGAGCGCAAGCGTCGCATTCGCGAGCTGGAGGGCCTGGAGCCCGATCTGACTGCTGTGTTTGAGCATGTGTCAGATCAGGTCGTCGAGGCCAATGCAGCCGTCGAAGAGGCGCGTGCCGCTGAGGGCGATGCCGCCGGCGAGATCGCCCGTCTTGAGGGTGAGCGCCGCTCGCTGCTCTCCGAGATTGGCCGCCTGGAGCAAAGCGCCAACAACGCCGAGGTCGAGCGCGTGCGCATTTCCAAGCGCCGCGAGCAGGCCGCCGAGGCCGTTCGCGCTGCGCGCCCGCGCGTGGA
>URUW01000183.1 GCA_900551205.1 uncultured Collinsella sp.
ATGCGACTTTCTTATTTTCAATTTCTTCCTTTATCAGACTTCCTACACTTGAAAAGTGCGAACATAAAAACAGTTTCATCAATATTCTCCTTTATATATAAAATCTAATTTGTTGAACTAAGCCGTGTATACCATACTCTCCAATGAAAGAACGCCCTGATATAGCGAAATATTGCCGTTTTCCTGCATACGTGCGTACGCACTCCACAGGAATTCTAAGGGGCCTGCCCCCTTAGCACGCGGACTTTGGAACAAAGTCTAGTGTGCTACGCCTTGCCAGGGGTGTACTGGCTCCCGGTACGCACGTACGCAGCAATTGCCATCAATGCGTCATATGGGTGGCGATCAAGTTCGCACAAACCGACCTTGATCCCGAAAAACAAAAGGTAGGATACCATCACCACGATGATACCCTGCCTCTGTTCGTTCCTGTTTACCGTTCCGAGTAGTCCTTCCGCAGAATTTCCGATAAACAAAAAACGTACCCGAACCCTTTCTCGTAAAGAATCGGGTTCGAGTACGAACTGAATACTGGAGCAATATAAAACCACCACAAAGGTGCCTGTCCCCTTTGTGGCGGTTTTGGCCTAGAGCTAAAGCGTGTGGCCGTAGGCGTTGGCGGCCTTGATGGCGGCGGCGAACTTTTCGTCGGTGAAAGGCTCGGGATTGCCTTGCTTCCACTCGTTGGTGGCGTGTGCGAACTCGCACAGGGCCGGGATATCGGCCTCGGAAAGGCCGACCTGCTCAAGCGTCACGGGCAGCCCCATCTGCTTGTTAAAGGCGGCGTAGCGATCAAGGTTCTCGGTATCGCCCGTGTAGGCAAACAGCACCAGCACGCCCAGGCTCACGACCTCGCCATGCAGGTAGGTGCCCTCGCGCGGAATGCTGCAGGTGGCGTTGTAGAACGCATGTGCTACGCTCGAGTTGTAGTAGTAATCTTTTTGGTTGGTCAGGTTGGAGACGTAGCCCGTGTTGACCACGATATCGAGCGCGATCTGCTTGACGGCTTCGGTCGACAGGTTCTGGCGAACGTCCTCAAGACCCTGCACGCCATAGGTAAACAGCGGCTCGGAGCAGGTGTGTGCGAGCGCCAGGCCAAGACCTGCGGTGTGCTCCAGGTTGCCGGCGCTCGTGGCGTACTTGACCTCGGGCTGCTTGGACAGGGCGTCGCCTACGCCGGCCCAGAAGTACTCCGCCGGAGCCTCTGCAATGATCTTGGGGTTGATGAAGATGTGTGCGGGGCGGTTGGGGTACGAATAGCCCTCGAGCGAGCCGTCGTCGTTGTAGACAACGGCAATGGCGGTCGCGGCCGAGCAGTTGGAGCAGATCGTCGGTACCGTAAAGACGATCTTCTTGAGCTCGATGGCCGCTGTCTTGACGGTGTCGAGCGCCTTGCCGCCGCCGCATGCGATAAGAACGTCGGCTTCTTGGCAGGCAGGGGAGTTCACAACCTTGTCGATATTGGCGCGCGTGCTGTTGGTGCCGTAGACGCGCGTCTCCAGAATCTCGACGTCGGTGCCCGCCAGCGCGGCCTCGATACCGGGAAGCGCCGCGGCCAGCGCTCGTTTGCCACCGATGATCGCGACCTTGATCGCTCCGTACTCGGCCAGCGCGCCGGGCAGCTCTTCAAAGCAATCCTCGCCGACGGTATAATCGCTCATTCCAATCGTGCGCATAGCAGCCTTCTTTCGTTAGATAAAGTGCTTTCAGGTATTTTGCTCCAAGAGAAGGCTTGCGGCCGTGAGTAATTTCTAACGTATAAAACCAGTGTTGAGGGTTTTTCGCCGGCGTTGACCGTGCTACCATACAGCGCATAAGCGTTGATGGGGACGAGTAGTCGGCCGTCCGCATGCCACAGAGAGCGGGGAGCGCTGAGAACCCGTGCATGCGACCGATGAAAATCACCCCGGAGCTGCGGTCCCAACGGGCGCGCCGTACAGGCACGTCTTAGTAGACATCGCCGAGATGGTCGTCGATACAGGCCAGCCGAGTAACGGATGCGAGCGCGCTGTAATGCGGGCGAGGGCATCTAAGCTGGGTGGTTAAGCGAAGAGCTTTTGCGGGCACATAGTCCGTTTTGTGGCGCTTCGTCCCAGCTTGTAGGGACGGGCGCTTTTTTGGTGCCCAGAGGGCGTGCGCGCCCACGACATGAAAGGGGTACCGTGGCAAACGAGTACAAGCAGACGATGAATCTGCCCAAAACCGGTTTTCCCATGCGTGCCGGTCTTTCCAAGTCCGAGCCCAAGCGACTCAAGGACTGGCAGGACAACAAGGTCTACGAGCAGGTTCTAAAGAAGAACGAGGGTCACAAGAAGTTCGTGCTGCACGACGGTCCTCCGTACGCCAACGGCCCGATCCACATCGGCCATGCCATGAACAAGATCTCCAAGGACATGATCAACCGCTACTGGATGATGCAGGGCTATGAGGTCCCCTATGTCCCCGGTTGGGACTGCCATGGCCAGCCGATCGAGCATAAGGTCGAGGAGAAGCTCGGCACCGAGAAGTTCAACCAGACCTCTACGGCTAAGATCCGCGAGCTCTGCAACGAGTTCGCTGTCGAGAACATTGAGCTGCAGAAGGCGGGCTTCCGTCGCCTGGGCGTGCTCGGCGATTGGGACAACCCCTACCTGACGCTCTATCACCAGCATGACGCCGCCGACATCGAGGTCTTCAAGGCCATGTTCGATAAGGGCATGATCTATCGCGGCCACAAGCCGGTTCACTGGTGCAAGCACTGCCACACCGCACTCGCCGAGGCCGAGATCGAGTACTCCGACGAGACGAGTCCCTCTATCTTCGTCCGCTTTGAGATGACCTCCAAGCCCGCCGGCCTCGAGAACTTCGACGGCCCGGTCGACTTCATCATCTGGACGACCACGCCGTGGACCATCCCCTCCGACCAGGCCGTTTCCCTTAAGCCCGGCGCCGCCTATGTCGCCGTTGAGCACGATGGCCGTGCCGAGGTCATGCTCGAGGACCTGGCTCCCAAGTGCTGCGAGGAGTTTGGCTGGGAGTACATCCCGGTCATGGTCGACGGCAAGCCCTACGTGGTTCCCGCCGAGACCTTCCACCACATCCACTACAAGCAGCCGATCTTTGATGGCGTTGAGGGCGTGGCGCTGCTGGCCGATTACGTCGGTGTCGATGACGGTACCGGTATCGTCCACAACTCGCCCGGCCACGGCGTCGACGACTACTTCGCCTGCCTCAAGGAGGGCATCACCGACATCTGCATGCCGGTTGATGACGACGGCAAGTTCTACACCGGCGAGGAGTTTGGTACCGGTGGCCCCTTCAGTGGCATGGATACCGACGAGGCCAACCCGCACATCATCGAGTTCCTGCGCGAGCGCGGCACCCTGGTCCTCGAGAAGAAGATCACGCACAGCTATCCGCACTGCTGGCGCTGCAAGCACCCGGTGCTCTTCCGTGCTACCGACCAGTGGTTTGTCTCGATGGACAAGACCGGTTTGCGCGAGCAGGCCGGCAAGGAGGTCCGTGAGAACGTCAAGTGGTATCCGGCCCACGCGGCCAACCGCATCGGTGCCATGGTCGAGCAGCGTCCCGACTGGTGCATCAGCCGCCAGCGCAACTGGGGCGTGCCTATCCCCAGCTACACCTGCGCCGACTGCGGCGAGAAGGTCATGAACGACGCCACGCTCGACGCCGTCATCAAGCTCTTCCACGAGAAGGGCTCCGACGCCTGGTTCACCGACGCTCCCGAGAGCTATCTTGGCGAGGCCTGCGTCTGCCCCAAGTGCGGTGGCCATCACCTCAAGGCCGATAAGGACATCCTCGACGTGTGGTGGGATTCCGGCGTCTCCTGGAAGGCCGTCTGCGAGTACCGTCCCGAGTTGGAGTATCCGGCGGATGTGTACCTC
>URUW01000184.1 GCA_900551205.1 uncultured Collinsella sp.
ATAAACCTGTCCCTAATTGGCAGGTTTTGACACCCCAGGGGCGGGCGATGCTACAATCTGGCTTGTACTTGAAACGCATCAAAGGGGCCGCTATGGCAAAGGTAAAAATCAGCGACGTCGCGCGCGAGGCAGGGGTCTCGCTGGGCACGGTATCCAACGCGCTCAACCACCCCGAAAAGTTGCGCCCCGAAACCCTTAAGCTCATCAACGAGACCATTAATCGCCTTGGCTACCTGCCCAACCAAAGCGCCCGTCAGCTCGCAGGCGGCGCCACCAAGTCCTTTGGCCTGGTCCTCCCCCGTCTCGACCACGGCTTTTCGCTCCAAATTGCCAGCGGTGCCCACAACGAGGCACGCAAGCACGGCTATGACTTGCTCATCGCTAACGCCGACAACGACGACATTCTCGAAGACCATTACCTGCGCTACTTTATGGGCACGCAGATGTCCGGCGTCATGGTTCAGCCCATGGCATCCCCCGACTGGCACCCGGCCATGACTAAAGTGCCCGTGCCGATCGTCCATCTGGACATCCACTGCTCCGAGCCCGGTTATTACGTGGCTGCCGACAACGAGGCACAAGGCCGCATTATCGCCGAGCTCGCCGTTGCCCGTGGCGCACGCCATATCACCGTTGTGGGCAGAGCGGCATTTATGCAGCTCACTTTGCGCGTACTTGGCATCCATAAGGCCCTCGCCCTGCATCCCGATATCAAGATCGAAGTCATCGACGCCGGCGAATGGAATACCGCTGCCGACGGCTACGGCATCGGTGCCCAAATCGCTGAGCGCCCCGCGGACGAGCGCCCCGACTTCGTGGTCGGCCTGACCGACGTATTGGCCTCGGGCGTTATCTCGGCGCTGATAGACAAAGGCATCTCCGTCCCCGAGCAGGTTCGCGTGGCCGGATGCGACGGCAACCCACTCGCTTGGAGCGGGGCGGTCCCGCTCACCACGGTAGCACCCCCAGGCTACGAGATTGGCCGCAAGGGAGTTCAATTGCTCATGGAGCAAATCGAGAACAAGGCGCCGGCGAAGACAAAGCATGTCCGCATCGGCTCTGCCGCGCGCACCGTCACCGCGGTCACGGCCATCGAGGACATCAACCGTCAGGAAATCGTGCGTCCCTTCTTGCTCGAGCGCGTAAGCACCCAAAATGCCAAGCCGCATCCGACGGGCCAACCCATAGTCCCGACAACCGACATCAACCTGGGCGCCTACCTGTAAAAAAACGCCGCAACGGAAACAGCCCCGCTGCGGCGTTTTTGCTGACCCCACGGGCCTTCCCCGTTTAGCCGAACCTGCGGCTACGGATTTTTATGGAATGTAATCCATTTTTCATTAGCTTTTTTGCAAAAATGTATTCAATTCCATTTTTTAGAACAGTGCCTCCGCGCAGGCGCCGTTACCGTCACCGTCCTGCGGGATCGGGCGCGGGGCATGGCGACTCGCGTGCGAACGCTAACGCACGGCCTTGACCGCGGCCGGCAGATCGAACAGCGTATCGAGCACAGCCTCGCAGCCATCCACCACGTCCTGCGGCAGCGGCACGATGTCGGGAACGGCAAAGACGTGGCAGCCGGCCGTGATGCCCGAGACGCAGCCGTTGCGGGAATCCTCGACCACGGCGCACTCCTCGGGAGCAAAGCCCGCGCGCTCGCAGGCGAGCAGGTACATCTCAGGGTCGGGCTTGCCGTGTACGACGTCCTCGCCGCAGGTCACCGTCTCAAACTTATCAAAGAGGCCGACCATCTTAAGGTTGCGCTCGGCGGTAACATGGCGCGACGACGTCGCAAGACCCACGTGATAGCCCGCAGCCAGCAGCTCGTCCAGGCACTCGGCGGCACCGCCCTTAAGCTCCAGATCGGTCTTGACCATCTCGTCGCGAATCTCCTTGTGACGACGATAGATCGCCTCAGCGGTTTCGCGGCCGCCGTAATGCCCATCAAGGATCTCCATGACATCGGGCAGCGTGCGGCCGATAAACTGATGGATCAGCGCATCATCAATCGCGAATCCCAGCTCGGCCGCGCCCGCCTTCCACGCCTTGATACCCAAACGCTCGGTATCGACCAGCGTTCCGTCCATGTCGAAAATAACGGCCTTGATCATATCGGTCCCCCATCGCTTCGCGCTGCTGTACTCCCGCAACTTTACCGCACCTGTAAACTTGTATATAACGTATATAGCATATTGCACTTTCGTTACATAGATAGAAGTCTTATGACAAGCGGCTCGGTAGGATTATAGTTTTCGACCGAGTACTCAACGGCAAGGATCGATTCATGCTTTCAGACACCACCGCACCTGCAGAGGGGCTTCAGGACAAACTCACAGCGCTCGAGCAGCTGCTTTTGGCATACGGACGCGTCGCCATCGGCTTTTCCGGTGGCGTCGACAGCAGCTTTTTGGCCGCGGTCTGCGCCCGCATCATGCCCGCCAGCACGCTTCTCGTTCACCTCACCACGCCGCTCATCGGCACGCCCGAGCAGGCTTCGTTTGAGCGGGCGGTTGACGGGCAGACCGATGAGGGGCCGCATTTCAAGCTCCCCGTGCTCAACCTCTCGGTCGATCAGCTGCGGCTCCCCCAAGTAGCCTGCAACGATGCCGACCGCTGCTACCACTGCAAGCGCGCCGGCTTTACCGCCATCGTCAACCACGCCAAGTCGCTGGGCTTTCCCACCGTCATCGACGGCAGCAACGCAAGCGACCGCGGCGACTACCGCCCCGGCATGCGCGCCGCCCAGGAGCTCGGCGTGCGCTCGCCCCTCATGGAGGTCGGCTTTACCAAGGACGAAGAGCGCGAGCTGCTGCGCGCCTGGGGCTATCCCGTTTGGAACCTGCCGGCAGGAGCCTGCCTGGCCACGCGCGTCCCCACGGGCGAGGAGCTCACGCGCGAGAAGGTCGATGTGATCCGCGCCTGCGAGGACTACCTGCACGACCTTGGCCTGGACCAGGTCCGCGCACGCCTCGTCGGCGGCTGCATGCATATCGAGGCCGCGCCGGCAGACGTCGCCAAGATTGCCGCCCTCGGCAACACCGCGGTCAGCGACGGGGGCAAGGCCCCGCTTCCTGCCGCCATCGAATCTGCCCTGCGTAACCTAGGCTGCGGCCATATCTCCCCCGAGGTCACCCCCTACATCCACGGCAACATGAACCAGTAACCTACCAAAAAGGGACAGGTTTATTTTGGCAGGTTTTATCTGGGGAAATATCGCAGGGCAACCGCCTCTCTAGCATCCATCTATCTTTGAGGGACACTAGAGAGGCGACTCAGCCACATCTACCTCTTCCGATAGCGGCGGTTGCGGCTCGTCGATGAACCCATTACTTCAATGAGTCCTTTATCCGGCAGCATTGGCATTCCGTCTCTCTAAAACAAAGTGCTTATCTCTCTAACTTTAGAGAGATAAGCACTTTGTTTTAGAGAGACCTTTAGAGAGATATATCGAATTCGCTGTTAGATTACCTAAGGCTGTCTTTCTAACCGACTTTATCTTTAGAGAGACATTTAGAGAGACGAGCGCGACCCCTCTAATGAATGGAACATCGCAGCCGACAGCTACGGCATCGGCACCCAGATTGCCGAGTGCGCAGTACCCCGGCAAGCAACTACGCCGAAGCCACCGCCATCGGCTTCGGCGCATACCTTTAGCTCACGACCTTGACTGCCGCCGTCAGATCGAACAACGTATCGAGCACGGCCTCGCAGCCCTCCGCCACGTCCTGCGGAAGCGGCACGATGTCGGGAACGGCAAAGACATGGCAGCCGGCCGCGATGCCCGAGACGCAGCCGTTGCGTGAGTCCTCGACCACGGCGCACTCCTCGGGAGCAAAGCCCGCGCGCTCGCAGGCGAGCA
>URUW01000185.1 GCA_900551205.1 uncultured Collinsella sp.
GCCTCCCGCACGGGCGGGGACAATGTGCGCGAGGAAATCATCAACTCCGTCAACTTTGCCCCGGTGCGCGGCAAGTACAAGATCTATATCATCGACGAGGTCCACATGCTCACGACGGCGGCGTTCAACGCGCTGCTCAAGACGCTCGAGGAGCCGCCGGCACACGTGATCTTTGTGCTGTGCACCACCGACCCGCAAAAGATTCTGGAGACCATCCTCTCGCGCTGCCAGCGTTTCGATTTCCATCGCATCGGCAACGAGGATATCGAGCGTCGCCTGGCATACGTGTGCGAGCAGGAGGGCTTCGATTACGACGATGAGGCGCTGGCTATCGTGGCGCGCCATGCCAAGGGCGGTATGCGCGACGCGTTGTCCACGCTGGAGCAGCTGAGCGTCTTTGGCAACGGTTCTGTGCATGCGGACGACGCCCGCTCGCTTTTAGGCGAGGTTTCGGACCAGATTCTGGGCGAGTTTTCCCGCGCCATTGCCGATCGCGATGTTGCCGAGCTCTATGGACTGATCCGTGCGCAGGTCGAGGAAGGAAACGACCTGCTGGAGCTGACGCGCGACCTGGTGGCGCATGTGCGTGACGTGTACGTTGCCTGCGTTGCCGGTGCCCGTGCCGAGCTGTTTGAGGGCGGCTCCGAGCAGGCCGAGGCGCTTGCTGCCGAGGCCGCTGCCTTTGGCGAGCATCCTGCCGACCGCCTGGCCCGTGTGCTGACGGTGCTCGACGATGCCGCACTGGAGATGAGGGGCGCGAGCGACGTGCGCCTGGTGCTCGAGATCGCCTGCACGCGCCTGGCACGTCCCGAGGCCGATTTAACGATTGAGGCATTGGCCGAGCGCGTGGCCCGCTTGGAGGCCATGGTTGCCAACGGCGCCGTGCCGGCGAGCGTGGCTGCTGCTCAGGCCGCCGCGCCTGCAGCATCCGTACCCGCTGCTGCCCAACAGCCGACGCTAATTTCGGGCGCTCGTGCTGCCGCTCCGGCGGCATCCGCTGCCCCCGCTGCTACGTCCGCGCGCCAGGGCGGTATGCCTTGGGACCGTGGTGCTGCTGTTCCGGCTGCCCAGCCTGCGTCCCGTTCTGCGTCCGTGTCAGCTTCCAAGCCTGCAGCGCCTGCACCTCAGCCTGCGCCGACTCCGACGCCTCAGCCCGTTGCGGCTCCCGCGCCTGCCACCGCTCCGGCACCTAAGCCCCAGTCCAACAATGCCGCCCAGGTTGCCGCCGCCGGTACTGCCGAGACGCCCGCGGTCGAGGATGCCGGAGAGCTGCAGCGCAAATGGGCCGAGGTTGTCGAGCGTGTCAAGGCGCGTCAGGCTTCCTGCGCGGGGCTTTTGCTCAATGCCCGCGCCACGGCTGACGACGGCTCCAGGCTCACGGTCTCGTTCCCCGCGGGCTCGACCTTTGCCATCAAGATGCTTGGACGCGCCGACACGCAGTCGGTGGTCCTGCCGACAGTCAGTGCGGTCTTCGGTCGTCGTACCGTCGACTATGTCCTGGATGGGGGTGGCACGCCGGCTCCTCAACATGAGGAGCATTCTCCATCTGCACGGGCTGCGGTATCTGCGGACCCGCAACCCGTGTCCTCGGCGGCCCCTGCATCCTCGAGCGCCAGCGCGACGCAGCCAAAAGCAGCACCGATAGCGGCGCCGACCCCGTCGGCGCCTAAGCCCGTCATGGCCAAACCGGCTGCTCCGACACCCGCGCCCAAGCCTGCCTCGCCCGCGCCCAAGTCATCTGACCTGGGCAAAGCCCCCTGGCTGCGCTCCGACAACCCCGCCGGCGCTCCTGCCACGGGCAAGCTCCCGACCGAGCCCGCGCCCCGAGCGCCCGAGCGCGCGTCCGCTCCCAAGGCTCAGCCCGCCGCGCCGTCTGCGCCATGGGAATCCGAGCAGGTTCCCTACGACGATGCCATGGTTGGCGGTTTTGTTGCCGATGCTGGTGGGGACGATCTGCCTCCGTTCGACGTGCCGGGTGCGGCGTCCGCGCCCAAGTCCGCTGCAACTGCCCCCAAAGAGGAGGACGCTCCTGCAGCTCCCTGGGAGTCCAACTCCGGTGCGGGCGGCCCCTTCGGCCATCAGGGTGCAGCCCCGAGCATCCCGCAGACCGAGGACGAGGCCAAAGCCCTCATCCGCAGCGTCTTCGGCCAGTCCACCATCTTCAAGCCGGTGGAGTAGCTGCGCAGGCGGGTATACTGCTCAAGAAGAGAACCCCTTGCCCGGGCGCATCTGTATTTCGGACATGTGTAGTGTGGTGCCGCGTATATCGCATTCGAGCAGACAGGCGCGTGACGGTCGGCCTAGGATGCTGAGGTCGATACGATACGTCGCATGGCTGTCCGTGTACTCGATTTGCTCGGCGTTGATGGTTGCTCCGATTGTAAATAAAGAGCCCAGTTCGGCATCGACAATCTTGGAGTCCTTTATCTCGACCTTGAACTCTTGGTAGAGGGACGGGCTGTTGTAGTAAATGGTTCGGGTTCCGTCGGCGCACTCATCGGTCGTCTCCCATTTGACGACGGGCTGGTCCGAGCTGGCTACTAACAGTTCTGCTCCAAAGGCTATAGCATGGGTGATGACAACCAGTAATGCCCAGCCGACAAAGAGATAGAGAACCACATATGCAACGGGGTGTTTTGAGCGGATGTTTTGGAGCGCGTCGGGGGCATTCATGGGGGCACCTCCAAATTGCTGTCTGTGACAATCAAATTATACCCTGCCATCATGAGCGCCGCCTCGAGCAGCGGTTCGGCATTTTGTTATCTAGCTGGATGCAGAAAATGTCGGATTCCGGCTCTACAAGATTTAGCTTTCAATATTATGCAGATGCGAATTATTCAACTTCGCATAATCTTTGGGTGCGGTTTGCACTCCAGGACATGTATATCGACTGAGGTAGCGTGTCCGCCCCGCTTGCTTGCCCCGCGCCGTGGTACGATTTTTGAGTTTGAAAGTCCCGCCGCGCTCCGGCTGCCCTTGCAGCTCGGCGTGCGGCCGCACGTAAAGGAGCCATCATGGCCGGTATGAACATGCAGCAGATGATGAAGCAGGCTCGCAAGATGCAAGAGCAGCTTGCCGCCGCGCAGGAGAACCTCAAGTCCCAGACCGTCGACGCCTCTGCCGGCGGCGGCATGGTCAAGGTGACCGTTAACGGCGAGATGGAGCTCGTCAACCTCACCATCGACCCCGATGCCCTCGATCCCGAGGACGTCGATATGCTGCAGGACATGATCATGGCTGCCGTCAACGAGGCCGTCCGCGGTGTCAACGAGCTCGCCAACAAGCAGATGGGCGCCATCACCGGCGGCCTCAACATCCCGGGCATGCCGTTCTAAGACACGCATATATATGAGTGCCAACCATAGTCTGCAAAAATTGCTCGATGAGCTGGGCCGTCTGCCGGGCATTGGTCCCAAGTCGGCCCAGCGCATCGCCTATTACCTGCTCGAGGCCGATGCCGAGGAGGCGCGCCGCCTGGCCGAGGCTATCCTGGAGGTTAAGCAGGAGGTTCACTTTTGCAGCCGCTGCTTTAACTACGCCACGGCCGACGAGTGCTCCATCTGCCAGGATTCGATGCGCGATACCACTCGCATTTGCGTGGTGGGCGAGCCGCGCGATGTCCAGGCGATTGAGCGCACGGGCAGCTACCACGGTCTCTACCACGTATTGGGCGGCGTGATCAGTCCCATGGACAAGATTGGTCCCGAGCAGTTGCACATTCGTGAGCTGCTGGCACGCTTGGGCCACGAGGACATCCACGAGGTCATCATCGCCACCAACCCCAATATCGAGGGCGAGACCACGGCGAGCTACCTGGCCCGCACTAT
>URUW01000186.1 GCA_900551205.1 uncultured Collinsella sp.
CCTGCGGAATGCGTTGGAAAGTAAACCCTTGCCGAGCCCTGGGCATTCTTGGCTGTGTTCGAACAAGCAACCCAACATATATATCTGAATTTGGATGGGATGGGCGCTTTGCTTTTTGGTGCCCTGAGATGGGGGGCGAGACTTTGGAATGAAAGGCTAACTTAGTTGAAGAGGGGTTGTATGGCTGAGAGGTAGTCTTTGGCTACTTCGGCCTTATCTGCTTGGAAGTTGTGCCAGGCCCACCATTGGACCATTCCTACAAAGCTTGAGGCTATGTGGTGTAGTAGGAAGCTTCGGTCCATGGTGGCGGCGGGGCCGTTTGGGTCGGTAGGGACGGTTTCGGCTGCTCGGGCCATGATGGTCTTGCGGAGGCTGTCGGCGAAGATGCGTGAGCCGGCGCCAGCTACGAGGGCTCGGACGCCCTGGCGGCGCTCCCAGAAGTTGTTGAGGATATGCTCGACCTGCACGAGCGGGTCGTCGAGTGGTGTGCCATCGTCGTCGAGGGCGTGGGTGCAGATGTCGCTCACGAGCTCAGCGAGCAGGTCATCTTTGCTTTTGAAGAGGCCGTAGAACGTGGTCCGACCCACATGGGCGCGAGCGATGATGTCGCCGACGGTGATCTTGCCGTAATCTTCCTCGCACAGGAGCTCGGAGAACGCCGCAACGATGGCGGCACGGCTTTTTGCCTTGCGAGCATCCATGGCTATGCGTCCGCGTGAACAAGCAGGCAGCGGAGCGTGCCGGAGCAGCCCTCGTAGGGGCGCTTGCCGGCGCCGTAGCCGACGGCCTCGATACGATAACGGAGCGGAAGGTGCTCGGACGTGCGCAGCGCGGCGACGATGGCGGCGCCCGTGGGCGTCACGAGCTCGCCGGCGACCGGTGCCGGCGTGAGAGCGATATTGCCTGCCTGGCACAGGTTGACGACGGCGGGCACGGGAATGGGCATGTGGCCGTGGGCGCAACGAATGGTACCGTGGCCCTCAGAGAGCGACTCGACCACAATATCCTCAACGCCCAGGTCGTCGAGGCAGATGGCGACAGAGCAGACATCGACGATGGAGTCGACGGCGCCCACCTCGTGGAACATGACGGTCTCGGGCGTTTTGCCGTGGGCCTTGGCCTCGGCGGCAGCGAGCGCGGTGAAGATGGCGAGAGCGCGACGCTTGGCGCCGTTACTCAGCTGCGAGCCGTCGATGATGGCGGTGACGTCTGCCAAAGAGCGGTGGTGATGGTGGTGGGCGTGATGATGGCCATCGTGGTCATGGCCGTGGGCCTCATGGTCATGCTCGTGGCAGTGCTCGTGTTCGTGCTCGCCATGATCATGGTGGTGGTGCTCATGCTCATGTGTGTGCTCGGTGCCCGCTTCGTTGCCGTAGAGCCAGGCCATGTCGTGGTCGTGGTTCTCGAGCTCCTCTGCCAGCTGAACATCAAAGTCGCAGGCGTCGATGCCATGCTTGTTTACGCGTGTAACGGCAATCTCAAAGCCGCCGACCGGCAGCGTGGCGAGCTGGTCGCGCAGATGCTCCTCGCTGGCGCCCAGGTCGAGCAGGGCCGCGACGGTCATATCGCCGCTGATGCCCGAGGTTCCGTCGATGATAAGCGTGTGCTGATGGTTGGACATGGGATGCTCCTTAGCGGGCGCAGGGCGTGCCGGCGCTCAGATGATTGATAAGACTTGCCTGGTAGGCGGCACCAAAGCCGTTGTCGATATTGACGACCGAGACGCCGCTGGCGCAGGAGTTGAGCATGGCGAGCAGCGCGGCCACGCCACCAAAGTTCGCGCCGTAGCCCACGCTGGTGGGAACGGCGATGACCGGGCAACTCACCAGGCCGCCGATAACGCTCGCCAGGGCGCCCTCCATGCCGGCGATGGCGATGACCACCTGTGCCTGGGCAAGTTCCTCGGCATGCGCGAGCAGACGGTGCAGACCGGCGACACCCACGTCGTAGAGGCGGTCGACCTCGTTGCCATAGAACTCGGCCGTCAGTGCCGCCTCTTCGGCGACGGGCAGGTCGCTCGTACCGGCGCAGGCGACGACGATGCGCCCGTTGCCGGTGGGGGAGGGCTTGCCACCCACGAGGGCGAGCTGGGCGTCCGGGACATATCCCAGGTCGATGCCGTTGCCGAGAAGCTTAGCGGTGCCCGCGGCTTTTTCGGCATCCAGGCGCGTGACCAGGATGCGCTCCTGGCCGGCATCGCGCAGCGCTTCGATAATGGCGGCAATTTGCTCGGCGGTTTTGCCGGCACCGTAGACAACCTCGCCGGCTCCCTGGCGCACCCCGCGCGAAAGATCGAGCTGCGCAAAACCCAGATCGGCGGTTGGCGCCGTCTGGATGCGCGTGAGGGCGTCGGCAGGGGTGACTGCTCCGCCGGCAACATCGCTCAGCAATTGCTCAAGATCTCGCTTATCCATATATGTTCCCTTCGACGGCGCAAAGTCTAGCACTCAAAGGGTATGTTTCCGAACACTAAGACAAAATTGTTCGGAAACTATAGGACAGACTGATTCAATTGTTAGACGGATCGACTAGTCGCGCAGGATGATGTCCATGGCGAGCATCAGGTTGCGCTCGTCGATGGCAAACGGGGCGGCCTCGCGCGTCTTGGGCTTGGCGCAAAACGCGATGCCCGTGCCTGCGGCCTGGATCATGGGGATGTCGTTGGCGCCGTCGCCGATCGCGACGGTATGGGCCATATCGACACCGCACTCAACTGCCCAGTCCAGCAGCTGGATAAGCTTGGACTCCTTGGTCACGATGTCTGCCGCCAGCTTACCCGTGAGCTTGCCGTCCACGACCTCCAGACGATTGGCCAGGCAAAAGTCGATGCCCGCGGCGGCTACGATCTTATCGGCGACCTCGTGGAAGCCGCCGCTCACCACGCCGACCTTCCAGCCCTTGCTGCGCGCCGAGCGCACAAGCTCCAGCGCGCCGGGAGTAAACGTCACGCGCTCAAAGGTGCGCTCGAACACGCTCTCGTCCAAGCCGGCAAGCAGCCCCACGCGCTCCTCGAGTGCCTGCTTAAAATCGAGTTCGCCGCGCATCGCACGCTCGGTAATTTGTGCTACCTGCTCGCCCGCGCCGGCCTCTTCGCCCAAAAGATCGATAACCTCCTGATTGATGAGGGTGGAGTCGATATCCATAACGATGAGGCGTGCAGTCATGTTGGGCCTTTCCGAGCGCGGTTGTATTGGGGCACATTGTCGCACGCGGCGTGCCTCGGCGACGACTGCGGTGCGCCAATTGTTTCGTCTCCGTCAAGTCTTTGGGCAGGAGCTACTTTTCCGCGGCACATCGACACAGGTGCGATAAGATAGAACGCCATGTCTGGCTGCGCGGTTTACGCAGGCCGGGCAAATCTGTACGACGCCGCCCGGAACGACACGGGGCGGCACAGATCCATAAAGGAGGATCACTGGTATGAGCCAGACCCGTCCCATTGACGAGCATTCCATGCACACCCGTACCTGCGGCGAGCTTCGCTTCGAGAACGTGGGCGAAGAAGTCACCCTCACCGGTTGGGTGAGCCGTCGCCGCGACCACGGCGGCCTTATCTTCTGCGACCTTCGCGATCGCGAGGGCATCACGCAGCTCACCTTCGACCCCGAGCATTCCGACGGCGATGCCTTTAAGATCGCCGAGACCATGCGTCCCGAGTGGCCCATCAAGATTCACGGCGTCGTGCGCGCCCGTGGCGAGGAGACCACCAACACCAAGCTCGCGACCGGCGAGATCGAGGTCCTGACCGATCATGCCGAGGTGCTCAACACTTCCGTCACCCCGCCGTTCCAGATCGAGGACGGCATCGAGACCAGCGAGGA
>URUW01000187.1 GCA_900551205.1 uncultured Collinsella sp.
CGGTCGGCGCCCTTTTCGGTTAGTCGCTATAAAGCCCAGCGCTTATTTGTTGACCTGACCGGCACGGACGGCGGCCTTCTTGCGGTCGGTGGCATTGAGCAGACGCTTGCGCAGGCGAATGTTCTTGGGAGTGATCTCCACCAGCTCGTCGTCGGCGATGTACTCCAGCGCCTCCTCCAGCGAGAAGGTGCGGGGCGGCACCAGCTGGACGGAGATATCGGAGGTCGAGGAACGCTGGTTGCCCAGGTTCTTGGTGCGGGCGATGTTGACGACCATGTCGCCGGCCTTGCTGCGCTCGCCCACGATCATGCCCTCGTAGCACTCGGTACCCGGCTCAACAAACAGCTGGCCGCGCTCCTGCAGCGTGCCCAGAGCGTAGGCAACGGCTTTCTCGGTGGTCATGGAGATCATGGCGCCGTTCTGGCGGTTGCCGATCTCGCCGGCATAGGGGCCGTACTCCAGGAAGGTGTGGTAGAACACGCCCTCGCCGTGAGTGACGTTCATGATGCGGTTCTTAAGACCCATGATGCCGCGGGTCGGGATCTTAAACTCGAGGTGCGTCACGATACCCGAGGTATCCATGCTCGTCATGATGCCGCCGGAGGTGCCGAAGACCTCAACGACCTTGCCCGAATACTCGTCCGGGCACTCGACGACGGCCTGCTCGACGGGCTCCATCTTATTGCCGTTCTCGTCCTTCTTAAACAGAACGCGGGGACGGCCGACCTGGAACTCAAAGCCCTCGCGACGCATGGACTCCATCAGGACGGACAGGTGCAGAATGCCGCGGCCCGAGACCTCGACGCCGCTCTTGTCCTCGAGCTCCTCGATCTTCATGGTCACGTTGTTCTCGGCCTCATTGAACAGGCGCTCCTTGAGCTGACGGGCACCCACGATGTCGCCGTCGCGGCCGACGAGCGGGGAGGTCGAAGCCTCAAAGACGATGGACAGGGTCGGCGGGTCGATCTCGATGGGTTCGAGCTCAACGGGGTTCTCGGGATCGGTGTAGACATCGCCGATATCGGTGCGGTCGATGCCCACGACGGCGGCGATATCACCGGCGCCGACTTCCTGGCACTCGGTGCGACCCAGGTAGTCGAAAGTAAAGAGCTGCTTGACGGTAGCGGTAGCGCTGGAACCGTCGTTCTTGACGACCAGGATCTGATCGCCCTGGTGAATGGTGCCGGAGTACACGCGACCGATACCGATGCGGCCAACGAAGTTGGAGTGGTCGATGGTCACACATTGCATGGCCAGCGGGGCGTTCTCGTCAACCTCGGGCGCGGGCATGTCGTCGATAATCATATCGAGCAGCGGATACATGTTCATGTTGCCGTCGTTGGGGTCAAGGCGGGCAAAGCCATTCATGGCGCTGGCGTAGACCACGTGCTCCATGGCAAACTCAAGCTGGTCGTCGGTGGCGCCCAGGTCGGCCATCAGGTCCAGGCAGTCGTTGTAGGCCTTCTCGGGGTTGGCGCCCGGACGGTCGATCTTGTTGATGACGATCATGATCTTGAGGCCTGTGTCGATGGCGTGACGCAGCACGAAGCGGGTCTGGGGCATGGGGCCCTCAAAGGCATCGACCAGCAGCAGGGCGCCGTCGGCCATACGCAGCACGCGCTCGACCTCGCCGCCAAAGTCAGCGTGGCCCGGGGTGTCGATGACGTTGATCTTAACGTCCTTGTACTCGATAGAGATGTTCTTGGCGAGAATCGTAATGCCGCGCTCGCGCTCCTGGTCGTTAGAATCCAGGACGCGGTCCTCGACCTGCTGGTTGGCACGGAAGGCGTCCGTGGCACGCAGGAGCTTGTCGACCATCGTCGTCTTGCCGTGGTCGACGTGAGCGATGATGGCGATGTTCCTCAGATTGTCTACGCGCATGTAGTTCCCCTATCTTCTATCTATATACAACCGGCACGCGTATGCGACCCGCCCAGCAACACAACGCTCGGCGGGAATATTGAGCCTTTTACCGAAAACTCGTTTATTTTAGCGATTTTAGATAAGAGGGGTTTCCTCGCCTGCAGGTTCAGGGTCGCTCCACATAAAACCATCGCCGGCGCCCACACCCTCGTACAGTACGTATGCCGAAAAGCCGCTCTCGAGCGTCGTCTCAAAGAAGCTCACGAGCAGGGCGTCATGGTAGCCGCCGTCAATTTCGACACAACCGGTGTAGCCGATGGCGTAACGGGCGATGCGGCCCAGACCCTCGTCCTTAAGGCCCATCTTGTGCTCGGAGATAAAGTTGGTGGCAGCCTCGAGGCATGCCTCCTCGCCGTCCTCGTCGAGTGCCGCCAGATAGCGGTTGGACGCGGCGTCTTCGATCGCAACGACAACGCCGGGGTTCTCACCAGCGGCCAGGTCGTCTAAAAATGCCCCGATGAGGTCGCACACCATGGCGTCGAGCTCGGCGGAGACGTTTCCGGCGTCCTGCATATCCTGTGCCATTTTTAGACCTTCCCATCGAGTCCGGCGTCGTTACATCTCTTGTGCCTCGGCAGCGATCTTGGCGGCGGCGTCGCGGGCGCGCATCATATCGGCCGCGCGCTTATCGAGTACCTTGATCTGGTTAGTCAGCATCACGGCATCGACCACGCCCCAGATGACCAAGCCCGTCGAAATCGAAAACCCAAGCGCACCAACTGTACCACGAAGGCGCGATGAGATTGCCACGACAAGTGCGGAGACGGCAACCATCTTGATAAAGGAGGCACGGCGCTCGCGAAGCGTACGGGCCTGCGTCACATAGGCGATGCGCGCGGCCTCGGACGCCTCCGAGCGCATCTGGGCCTCGCGGGCAATGGCGGCGACCTCGGCCGAGACGCCACGCTCCATCAGCGTACACTCCGTCTCATAGCTACCCGTCATTTAAAAATCATCGGGCGAGAGCGTATGGACGAACTCGTCGAACTTCTCAAATTCCTGCTCGTCATCGATTTCCTCGGCAACCGGAGAGACGGTCCCCAGGCGGTTCATGATGTCGTCCTCCACAAACATGGGGGCATTGCCGCGCACGGCGAGAGCGATGGCGTCGCTCGGACGGGCATCGATGCCGTGTTCGCTGCCGCCGGCCAAAACGACGACCGTCGCGTAGAACACGGGAGGCTCGGCACGGACAATCTCAATACGCTCGAGTTTTGCATCCAGGGCATCAAGCGTATCGAGCAGCAGGTCATGGGCAATCGGGCGCTCGGCACGACCGCTGTCGATACCGCGGCTAATAGCCGCGGCCTCAAAGGAACCAGTTTGGATGGAAAGGGAGCGCAGCGGCGCGGGGGAGTCCGATTTGCTGCAGCGCTCGCGAAGTACGATAAGCGATGGCACGGGACCGGCGGCCATTACGATGGTCTCTATGTCGACACGAACCATGGAACACCTCCGGTACGTAGCGGTTAACACGCGGCGCCTCCGCCGCATTGAATAGCTATACTACCCAATCTTTCGCACAGCACACAAAACCAAAATGAGTTTTATAACACACAAGAAAAAAGCCCCGAGGCCATGCCTCGAGGCTCTTCACAGTTTTGATGGTGGACCTGACAAGATTCGAACTTGTGACCTCCCGGTTATCAGCCGGACGCTCTAACCAACTGAGCTACAGGTCCATCATGGTGGAGGTTAGGGGGATCGAACCCCTGACCTCAGGCTTGCAAAGCCCGCGCTCTCCCAGCTGAGCTAAACCCCCACGGAGACAGTAATAAACACCCCAGCGGCGACTCGGCTCTCGCTGGGGTGTTTATTGCGAAAGAAAGTGGTGGACCTGACAAGATTCGAACTTGTGACCTCCCGGTTATCAGCCGGACGCTC
>URUW01000188.1 GCA_900551205.1 uncultured Collinsella sp.
TACGGGCCTAACGCTGGTGGCAAGTCTAACCTGCTCGAGGCGCTTGATTACGTTCGCTCGGCGGTGGCCAGGCCGATCAGATTGCTGTCTGCCAGCACTGATGCGCCAGAGGGTAACCGTCCTTCGATACCACGTTGCTCTGCGTTTGAGTTCGATGAAGTGTCGGCTGCTGAGCCCACCGAATTCGAGCTCTACTATCGCGCGGGTGAGCACGAGTACCGCTATGCCCTGTCCGTGCATGCGGACGAGATCGTGTCCGAAGGCCTATGGCGGCGAAAATTGGGAGCGTCACGCACGGCGATGCTGTTCGAGCGTGAGGGCGCAGAGGTTGAGCTCGGTCCCACGCTGCGTAAGCTCGTGACGGCTGCGAGATTCAACCCGAGGCTGCCGTACCTGTCGTTTCTCTGCATCAACTTTGACGCGCCGGTGGTCAAGGAGGCTGCCAGCTGGTTTCTTGACGGGGTGTTCCTGAACTATAACAGCTCCTATCTGGAGCAGATGCTCGAACAATTGCTCGATGAGGATGACTCACCCGAGGTCACGCGTTTTTTGCGCGCCGTTGATGTACGTATTGATGGCTTCAGAGTGGAGAGGGCGCCGGAGTGGCGCGGCCAGCGCGTCTTCGTCAGGCACGAGGTGGGCGGCAAGGCGTACGAGCTGCGTTTATCCGAGGAATCTGCCGGAACCCAGAAGCTCATGGGGTTGGCTGCGTATCTGATGACAGCGCTTGAGCGTGGTGGCACCGTTGTGGTAGACGAGCTCGACGCCAAACTGCACCCGAAGCTTCTTCGCTATGTGATTCTGCTGTTTAAGGATCCTGGGGTCAACAAGAGTGGCGCGCAGCTCATCTTCTCGTCCCAGGATGTGTCAACCATGCGAAACGATGTGTTCCGCCGTGACGAGATATGGTTCGCTGCGCGCGGCGAGGGGGAGGCGAGCCAACTGTGGTCTCTCGCCGACATCCACGAGGCAAACGGTAATCTGGTAAGCAAGAACGCGGCTTTCGACAAGCAATACCTGTCCGGTCGCTACGGCGCCGATCCGTATCTCACCCGCATCGAGGAGTGGGATTAGCATGGTGGCGAAGAAGTCGAAGGGCTGGCGTAGCGGCAAACGAGAGGGCCGCTCGCGCATGGTTCAGATGACGCGTCATCTTGTAGTGAGCGAGGGCAAGGAGACCGAGCCTCGCTACTTTGAGGGTGTGCGTGCGGCGTTGGGTGCGGCGAACGAGCGTAAGGTTGCCATTGTCGTTAAGGGGACCGGCAAACACACACTTGACCTACTTGACTTTGCCGTCGAACACTGCCGCTATGCGCCCGAGACATTCGACCATGTGTGGCTCGTGTATGACAAGGATGACTTTCCTGCGTCCGACTTTGACGCGATGGAGCGCAAATGCGACGAGCTCTCCGATGGTTCGAGGACCTTCCATGCGTTGTGGTCGAACCCCTGCTTCGAGCTGTGGCCTCTTCTGCACTTTCGCTACACGACCGCGCATATGTCCGCGTCCGACTGCCAGCATGCCCTCGCGCAGGAGATGTCGAGAGACCTGGGCATCGAGTACCGCAAGAACTTGGACGGGCTGTTCGAGGTGGTGGACGGCAAACGAGGCGAGGCATTGCAGCGTGTTGGGCGCCTCGTCACATACCATAGGGGGCTGGGTAACGTTAAGCCATCTGCGCAAAACCCTGCAACTAAGGTGGGCGAAATTTTCGATGTAATCGGGCCGTATCTGGCTGGCTAGTCGAGTCTGTGTATTGGCTTTCCGGTTAGGGCGATTGGCGGATTGTGATGCGCGATTGCAAATCCGGTGCGTAGGAGAAGTGCGGAGAAAAATCGAAACTCGCCGAGCATAGCCCGATTTCAGGCAACAAAACCGCAGGTCTCGGATGTCTAAAACAGGGGTCTGGTCGACCGTTCTCGGTTTTTCACCGTACTTCCGGATTGGGTGCTCATTTAGCACTCTCGATGTCCCCACATCCTCTAAAAAAGTTCTTAAAACAGCCTTAAAGGCGTTCCAACTCGCGTTGACAGCGTAAAATACGCATGTTTGACTATGACAGAAGTGGATTTTAGGGGAGGAGTACGCCATGGAGGTTCTGGTTGTTGGCAACACCGCATATGTTGACGATGACTTTTGCGCCAAGGCATTCCCTGGGGACCACGTTAAGGTTGTAGCCGCGCAGGAAGCGCGCCGCGATGAGTCGTCGCCCCATGCCTCGTGGAAAGAGCTGCTCCAGCACTTGGAGCAGGCCTACGAGTTCGACCGCGTGGTCTACCTGTCTAATTACCTAACCCCGCATACCGATACCGTGGGCGATATCGAGCTGCTGCGCTCGGTCTTTCGTACGTGCACGGGTCGCCGGATCCAGCTGTTGTATATAGCAGGTCCCGCGGGTGCCGAGGGTGCCGCCGATGCCGCGGGGCGAACGGGCAAGGGCATTATCGCGCACGCAGCCAACGCCCTGTGCCGCTACTACGCTGCTCGCGAGGGCGTTCAGACTAAGATCCTGCGCGTGCCGTTCCTGTATACCGCGTCAGCCGCGCTGGAAGACCCGTTTTTGGTGCCGCTGTTCGACGCGTGCTCAACCGGATCGGCCGCTCTGCAGGGCGCGCAGGATGCGGCGTTTCCCCTGCTGTGTGCCGAGGAGCTTTCGGTGCTGGTACGCCGTATCTTCGACAGCTGGAATGGTAACTTTGAGACGCTCGACGTAGTCGATACCTTCCATCACACGGTGGGTGAGGTGGGCGAGGCCCTTCAGGCACTGTTCCCAGGACTCTCAGTTGCCTATGGCGATTCTGCCGGCTACGCCCTGCCTGCCAGCGACGTCGCTCGCGTGCGCTATGGCTGGTTTCAGCGCTACGACTTGCTACGCGACCTCTCGACCATTCAGGCTCGCTGGGATGCTGGTCGTGCAAAGGAGGTCAACCCCTTGCGCGCGGCCATCGACCGCATTCAAATGCGCACGCTGCCTGTCAAATGCCTGGAGACGGCAGTCGCCTGGGTGCTCTTTGAAGTGCTGGAGCGCTTGTTCTCTCAATCGACCCAGCTCAACGTGCTCGATTATCGCCTGCTCTACGTGGTGCTCATCGGCACGCTGTATGGCTTGGACTTTGGCCTGGTTGCGGCGCTGCTGGCGTCGGTGGGTTTGGCCGCGAGTTACTTTACTCTGTACGGCTATACCTTCCAGGGCCTGTTCTACGAGCCGTCCAACTGGCTGCCGTTTATTGCGTACTTTGTTGTGGGTGCCGTGCGCGGCTATGTGCAGCTGCGCAATAGCGAAGCCATTAGGGCGGAGCGCGATCAAAACGAGCTCGCGCGCAACCGCAATACGTTCCTTACGCAGCTCTACCACGACGCGATCGAGGACAAGCGCGCGTACAGGCGCCAGATCGTGGGTCGCCACGACAGCTTTGGCAAGATCTTTGCCGTGACGCAGGAGCTTGACGTGCTCAACCCACGCGACATCTATCGCAAGTGCTGCGAGCTTCTGGGCGAGATCCTCGAGAACGATTCGGTGGCGATCTACCATGTTTCGGGCGGGGCATTTGCACGCCTGGTGGCAGCAAGTCCCGCGATTGCGGAAGATGCTGCACGCTCGCTCACGCTTGAGCAGCTTGCACCTCTTTTGGGCGACGGGGGTCGTTCGAATCTGTGGGTGAACCGCGAGCTGACGCCGGGGCTTCCCATGTTTGGATACACGATCGAGCGCGACGGGGCACCCGCCGTGTTGATTTTTGTGCGTCGTGCGGCCGAAAACCAAATGACGCTCTATTACCAAAACCTGTTC
>URUW01000189.1 GCA_900551205.1 uncultured Collinsella sp.
TATCTGGACCTCCGTCGTCCCGAGATGATGGCCAACCTCAAGCTGCGCTCCGACTTTACCTTTGCCATTCGCGAGGCGCTGCACAACCGTGAGTTCATGGAGGTCGAGACGCCCTCCCTGTTCAAGTCCACGCCCGAGGGCGCCCGCGACTTCATCGTTCCCAGCCGCATCCAGCCGGGCAACTTCTACGCCCTGCCGCAGTCCCCTCAGCTCCTGAAGCAGCTGCTTATGGTCGGTGGCGTCGAGCGCTACTACCAGGTTGCCAAGTGCTTCCGCGACGAGGACTTGCGTGCCGACCGTCAGCCCGAGTTCACCCAGGTCGATATCGAGATGTCCTTCGTGGACCAGAACGACGTTATGAGCGCGCTCGAGGAGGTCCTGGCCGACGCCTTCGGCCGCATGGGTGTCGAGATGCCCACGCCGCTGCGCCGCATGGACTATTGGGAAGCCATGGACACCTATGGCTCTGACAAGCCCGATACCCGCTATGGCATGCACCTGGTCGACCTGACCGACATCTTTGCCAACTCCAAGTTCAAGGTCTTTGCGACTGCCGCAAACGAGGAGGGCTCCGTCGTCAAGGCCATCAACGCCAAGAGCGCCGGTGCCTGGGCTCGCGCCAAGATCGATAAGCTCGCCGGTGTGGCCTCCACGTTTGGCGCCAAGGGCCTGGCCTGGATCGCATTCCGCGAGGACGGCTCCATCAACAGCCCCATCGTCAAGTTCTTCTCGGACGAGGAGATGGCGGCTCTGCGCGAGCGCATGGGCGTCGAGCCCGGCGACCTTGTGATGTTCGCCGCCGGTCCGCGCCTGCTCTCCGACGAGATCCTGGGCGGCATGCGTTCCCACATGGCCAATGCGCTCGAGATCAAGCGCGAGGGCCACGACTTCCTGTGGGTCGTCAACTTCCCGCTGTTCCACTGGGACGAGGATCGCAAGGCTTACGCTGCCGAGCACCAGCCCTTCACCCTGCCGACCGAGACCGACATCGCCAAGATCGAGGCCGACCCGCTGGCAGCCGGTTCGTGCACCTACGACTTTGTCATGGACGGCTTTGAGGCCGGCGGCGGCGGTATGCGTATCCACAACGCCGAGATGCAGATGTCCATGCTCAAGCTCCTGGGCTTTACCGAGGAGCGCGCCGAGTCGCAGTTTGGCTTCCTCATGGAGGCGCTCAAGTTTGGTGCACCCCCGATGGGCGGTTTCGCTCTGGGTCTGGATCGCGTGTGCATGCTGCTCACCGGTTCCGACTCCATCCGCGACGTCATGGCGTTCCCCAAGACGGCCAGCGGCTCCGACCTTATGTCGGGCGCTCCGAGTGCCGTTTCCGGCGCCCAGCTCAAGGATGTCAGCCTGCGCCTGATGTAAGCGAGCGGCTACATATTGCCCGCAACGAGGGAAGGACGCGTGCCTTCCCTCGTTTTTTATGCGCCGAGATTGTGAGGGCATGGGATGACCGGGCGTCGCGGAAAGTGCGTCCCGGAATCTGCGTCCAGAACGGGTCGCGCTTTCCCAAAGGGGGTCCTCTGGGAAAGCGCGACCCAGAATTCGGCAAAATAATGGGACACAGTTTCCGGTTGAGCTGTCTAACGGAAACTGTGCCCCAGAATGAGCGCTCAAAACGGGCCGGGCTTTCCACAGCAACTGTCTGGCGGAAAGCCCGGCCCAGTTTCCTACAGCGAGTCTCTCTGAACGAGCTGCATGTGCATGACGGTGGTGGTGGGCTCGGCACCCTTGATCATGTCGAGCGCAATGTTGGCGGCCATGTGGCCTTCTTCGCGCAGGGGCTGGCGGACGGTCGTGAGTGCGGGGACGCAGCGCGTCGCAATCTCGTGATCGTCGAAGCCGACGACAGAAACTTCCGCCGGAACAGATAGGCCTGCCTCGTTGAGTGCGGTGATGACGCCAGCCGCGATACGGTCCGATCCGCAGAGCACGCCATCGAAAGCAATCTTGCGCGCGAGGATCTGGCGCATGGCCTGATAGCCGTCTCCGCTGTTCCAGCCGGTATAGATAACGTTTGCGTCTGGGAGGTCTTCGCCCAAGACGGCGCGGTAGCCGCGCAGGCGGTCGACAACAGCGGGGTTGTCTTGCGGTCCCAACACGGCGACGATATCTTTGCGCCCGCGCTCCTTCATGGCGTGTGCCGCAAAGCGTCCGCCCTCTTCGTCGTCAGAGTAGACCGTCGAGAACACATCGCGATAGGGGTGGCCCTCGAGCTGGCCGCACAACACGGTGGGTACGCCCAGCTCGCGCAGCACCTCGAGCAGCTCGCTGCCCTTGTAGGGGGAGACGTCGATCACGGCGTCGAACGAGCGGCGCTCAAAGTGCTCGCGTGCGCGGTTGCGCTCATGCGTAGAAGACGCCTGCAAGATAACGGGCAGATAGGACGACTCCGACAGTTCCTCGGTAATACCGCTCAAAAACTCGCTATAGGTGGGGTCGCTGAAGAGTTCACTCAGGGGCTCGGTCACGAGCACGGCGATGATTTCCGTGCGCCCGACAGCGAGCGCTCGGCCACGGGCATTGGGGACAAAATTGACTTTCTTGGCCGCCGCACGGACGCGCTTTTTGGTTTCCTCGCTAATGCGGGGCGAATCGTTGAGGGCGCGCGATGCCGTGGAGCGCGACACGCCGGCAGCTGCGGCAACCTCGGCAAGCGTAGGTGCGGTGCGAACTGGTTGGGTCATGGCGTCTCCTGGAAAATGCGGTCGATGTTGTCACTGATACGGGCTGGTGCGGATACAGCTTACTATAGTGCACCTGAACAGCGTTCATGATATCCGGTGACAGGTGTCGTTTTGCAACCAAGCCGCAATCGAATACGTCTCGTGTGGGTGAGATATCAGCGGGCGTGGCGGTTGCCTACGAGCTTAAGAACGATGTTTTGCGCTGAGTTTCGATACTCAGGGTGACATAAGTGTCGCAGCTGTACAACCGGTTGCACCGTTAATCCGACCAAATCGACCGTTCAGCGGACAACCGGTTGCACAATTTTTTGCATCGCCCGTAAGATAAGGACAACCGGTTGCACAAGAATCACTACGATGACGAAGGAGCATCACCATGGACGCCATTAACGATTGGGAAAACCAAGCGCTCACCCACAGGAACCGCCTGGCACCCCATGCGTACTTTATGGGTTACGAGACCGCCGATCTCGCCGCTACGTACAGCCGCGAGCTGTCGCGCGGGTTTGTCCAGCTGTCCGGCTCGTGGCAGTTCCGCCTCTTTGAGGGGCCTGCTGCCGTTTCCAACGAGGAGCTCTCCACGTACGAGCCCGAGTGGGATCAAGTGGAGGTTCCGCACCTGTGGCAGGTGGATGGCTATGGCAACCTTGCCTACACCGACGAGGGTTTCCCGTTCCCGGTGGATCAGCCGTTCGTTCCCTCCGACGACCCCACGGGCGTCTACCAGCGCATCGTCAACCTTCCCGCCGTGCCTGCCGGCGCTCGCGAGATCATTCGCTTTGACGGCATCGAGAGCTATGGTGAGCTGTACGTCAACGGTCAGTTTATCGGCATGACCAAGGGTTCGCGCCTGTCTGCCGAGTTTGACGTGACCGACGCGCTCGTCGAGGGCGACAACCTGTTTGCGGTCAAGGCTCTGCAGTACAGTGATGGCAGCTATATCGAGGATCAGGACATGTGGTGGGCCTCGGGCATCTTCCGCGATGTGTACCTTATGCAGCGTCCCGCCGCGCACCTGGTCGACTTTAGGTTCCGCACGCACCGCGAGGGCGATGCCGCTCTGATCACGCTCGATACGGTGGCCGAGGGCGCTA
>URUW01000190.1 GCA_900551205.1 uncultured Collinsella sp.
GCTTTAGCGCCGAGGAAATTGCCGAGCGCGTCGAGGAGCTGCGCAACCCCGAAGCCCGCAAGCCTCGCGCAACGGCGCCCGCGCACGCGCAGGCAGGCGACCGGGGGCCGCGCGGCAACGGCAAGCCTGACTCCGCCGGCAAGCCCAAAAAGAAGAAGTTCTACGCCAGCAAGCCCAAGGGCAAATAACAAAGTTGCGGTGGAATACGGACTGTTTTGCCTGGAATTAGGCAAATTTAGACCGTATTTCACCGCAACTCATATTGGGATGGTGGTTGGCGATCTAGCCTTGGATGACCAATCGGTAGCCGATGCCCACATGCGTCTGGATATAGCGCGGATGCGCGGGGTCGGACTCGATTTTCTTGCGCAGCGTGCCCATAAAGACGCGCAGGCTCGCCAGGTCGCTCTTGGTCGCCGTGCCCCAAATCTCGTGCAGGATAAACTGGTGCGTCAACACCTTGTCGGCGTTGTGCGCCAGCAGACACAGGAGCTTGTACTCGATCGGCGTCAGGTGCAGCTCCTCGCCATCCATCATGGCAATGCCGGCATCAAAATCGATATGCAGCTCACCGGTATCGAACGAGCCCTCGGAGGCAACGCCGCCCGTTTGCGCATACGAAAGGCGCCTGAGCGTCGTGCGAATGCGCGCGAGCAGTTCCTCGACCGAAAACGGCTTGGTCAGGTAGTCGTCGGCACCAGCATCGAGCGCGCGGATCTTGTCCGCGTCCTCGCTGCGCGCCGAGACCACGATGATCGGCATGCCCGACCACGTGCGCACCGACTCCACCACCTTGACGCCGTCCATATCGGGCAGGCCCAGATCGAGCAGCACAATGCTCGGCGCCTGCGACGAGGCGGCGGCGATGGCAGCATGTGCGGTCTCCACGGCCATATGGCGCAAGCCGTGCGCCTCGAGCGCGGCGACGATAAGGTTGCGGACGGCGGGATCGTCCTCAACGACCAAGATGAGCGGTTTCACGGCAGAGTTCGGCACGGCGCTACTCCTTATCAAACGAAACGTCGGCGGCGGGAAGCTCAATCGTAAAGACCGAGCCGTGCGGGTCCGCCGCGGCAACCTCTATGCTACCGCCATGCGCCAGCGCAATGGAGCGGCAGAGCGAAAGCCCCAGGCCCACACTGCGTCGGCTATCGGCCAAACCATGGTTGGCGGTGTAGAACGACTCAAAGATACGCTCGCGGTCCTCGGGAGCAATGCCCGGGCCGTCATCGGCCACCGAGCACGCCACGCGTCCATCGTCGACGCTAATCGAAATCATGATATGCGAGCCCGCGGGCGTATAGGTGATGGCGTTGTTCACCAGATTGACCACCAGCTGCACCATCAGGCGTGCATCGACATTGACGAGCGCCGGCTCATCGCTCGCCACCACCTTAAGGTCGTGCTCGCGCACGGCCGGATTTACATGGCGCAGCGCCTCCTCGACGATATCGTCCATAAGCTCGAGCGTGGTCGACAGATGCATGCCGCCGCCCTCGAGTTTGGTGATGGCGAGCAGGTTCTCGACGGTGGCGTTGAGCCACAGCGCATCCGAGCGAATGGATAGCAGCAGGCCGCGGCGCGTCTGGGCATCGAGCACCGCGGTGCCGGTCGAACCCTGATCGAGCAGCACGTCGGCATTACCCGAAATACTGGTAAGCGGCGTGCGCAGATCGTGCGAGATGGAGCGCAGCAGATTGGCGCGCAGCTGCTCATTTTTGGCAAGCACCGCCGCCTCCTCGCGGGCCTCCATGGCGCGGGCGCGATCGAGTGCCAGCTCGCCTTCGCTCACGATGGCATCGGCAAGTGTCCGCTCCTCGTGCGTCAGCACGTCGGGCTCGGCAACGATAGCCAGCACGCCCACCACCGAGGCGGGATCGCCCGCGCGCACCATGGTGTCGCCCGAGCGCACAGTCAGGTAGATGCCGTAGAACGCCGAGCCGCCGTAGGTGGCATCGAGCGGCGTTCCCACATAGGCGGACGCCGAGAGCCGCGGCGGCATCTGCGGCGCCAGTTCATGCACCGGCGCGACATCGCCCACGGCCGTGTATGTCGCACGCGGCAGCAGGTCATCGCCCTCGGCGTCGGCGCTGTACCACACGACAGGACAGCCCGAAAGACGCGCCAGCTGCGTTGCCATAGCATGGACAATCTGCTGCTGATCGGCGCAGCGCTGCAGCATGCGGTTGGTCTCGAGCACCATCTGCGTGCGGCGGTCGCTGGCGGCGGCCTGCGCCAAGGCACGGCGCAGGGCCAACGCAATCGAGCTCGACACGAGCGAGACCGAAAACATGATGAAGAACATGCCAGGATAGACGCGGTCGATAAACGACAGCGAGTAGCGCGGGTCGACAAACAGGAAGTTGTAGAGCGCCACGGCGGCAGCCGAACTCAGCAAGCAATACAGGCGGCTCCAGGTAAAGAACGCGCACAGCTGCACGGCGAACACATAGACGATCATGATGCTCGGCGCGAGACCCGGATGGTCGAGCAGCGCGCCCACAATCGTCGCCGCGACCAGCAGCCCCGCCGATACGCAGGCGTCATACAGAGGGCTGCGACGCGTCAGCGTCGTGCGCCGCCACCAAAAGTTCTCGGCAATATCGCCGTCCGCATGGACGTCCATCAGCGCCCCGCCCCTCTCTCAAAAACAAAAACCACCACAAAGGGGACAGGCACCTTTGTGGTGGTTTCCCCTTGTGGTGGTTCCAAGTGTATAGCCTTGCAGTCTACGGGCGCTCGTCGGGAGCCAGGCGCTGCATCTTGCTCACGGCCTTAAACTTGGTGAACAGCGGCACGTACTCAAAGCTCACGTTGGAGTTCTCCAGGCCGTACCAGCGCGCGGGGGTGCCGGCAGCGCGGCGGATGATGTACTTGAGCGTGATGGCCGTACGCTCGCTGGGCTCCACGTCGCTTTCGGGCGCCAGCAGCTTGCGGATCATGACGAACTTAAACGTACCGATGTTGCCCGGATCCTTGTAGACCGAGTAGTCGTGCGTCTGCGCCGGCAGCTCGCCGCTGGCAGCCAGGTCCTGAACAACCTGGCGCAGGTAAGCATTGACGCGCTGGTTGATCTTATAGCCCAGGTACAGATGCACGCGGAATACGTAGTCGGTGCCGAACGTCTCGACCGAGTAGGCAAAGGTATGCGGCTCGTCCATGGTCTCGACGTTCACGAACCACCAGGCACGAGCGCGCTTGGGGTGCTTGTCCAAAATCGAGTAGACGATATCGCGGTCGATATAGTCGGTGTTGGTGTCCTTGGTCAGGTACACGATGTTGTCGCTCACGAGCTCGTAGCGATCGTCGTCGCGCAGGCGCTTGAGCTGCGGCAGATAGCTGCGCAGCGGCAGCAGCGTAAACTGGCGCTGCTCAACCGCCGTGCCGTTGTACCAGCACACCATGATGCCCATGATGAGCGCGGCCATAAGGATGGTGAAATAGCCGCCGTGGAAGAACTTGGTGAGCGAGCTCACAAAGAAGAAGCCCTCGAGCATAAGGAAGAAGGCGGCAAAGATCCACGGCGCGACCTTGAGATTGCGCTCCACGTGCAGATAGAAGAAGAGCAGCATTGTCGTGCACATCATGGTCAGGGTAATGGCCAGGCCGTACGCGGCCTCCATGTGCGCCGAGTTCTGGAACAGCAGCACCACGATGACGCAGCCGACAAGCATGACGTTGTTGACCATGGGGATGTAGAGCTGGCCCTTGGTCTCGGCAGGGTAGAAGACCTGCATGTGCGGCATGAGAT
>URUW01000191.1 GCA_900551205.1 uncultured Collinsella sp.
GACACCCTCCTCGCTGGGGAGGTCGAACATCGTCTGCTGAAGCACGTCCTCGCAGATGGAACGCAGGCCGCGGGCGCCGGTCTTGCGGGCGAGCGCCATACGGGCGATCTCGTGAAGGGCCGCGGCCTCAAACTCAAGCTCAACGTCCTCGAGCTGGAACATCTTGCGGTACTGGCGCACCACGGCGTTCTTGGGCTCGGTCAGGATCGACACCAGATCGTCCTCGTCGAGCGCCTGCGTCTGGGTGACGACGGGCGTACGGCCCACGAACTCGGGGATCATGCCAAAGGCGTTGAGGTCCTGCGGGAGCACCTGACGCAGCAGGTCGTTCTCGTCGACCGAGGTGGGGCCGGCGATCTCGGAGTTAAAGCCCACGCCCTTGTTGCCCACGCGATCGGCGATGATCTTGTCCAGACCCACAAAGGCACCGCCGCAGATGAACAGGATGTTGGTCGTGTCGATCTGAAGCAGTTCCTGCTGGGGATGCTTACGGCCACCGGTGGGCGGAACGCTTGCCACCGTGCCCTCAAGAATCTTAAGCAGCGCCTGCTGAACACCCTCGCCCGAAACATCGCGGGTAATGGAGAGGTTCTCAGCCTTGCGGGCAATCTTGTCGATCTCGTCAACGTAGATAATGCCAACCTGTGCGCGCTCAATGTCGCCATCGGCAGCATTAATGAGCTTGAGTAGGATGTTCTCCACGTCCTCGCCCACATAGCCGGCCTCGGTGAGCGCGGTGGCATCGGCGATAGCAAACGGCACCTCAAGAATGCGCGCGAGCGTCTGGGCCAGCAGGGTCTTGCCGGTACCGGTGGGACCGAGCAGCAGGATGTTGGACTTGGGGAGCTCGTCCATATCGTCATCGAACTGCGAGCCCATGTCGTCATCAAAGGCAGACACCGCAGCGCCGCCCTCAATCACGCGGCGATAGTGGTTGTACACGGCCACCGACATGGCGCGCTTGGCGTCCTCCTGACCCATAACATAGGCCGAAAGCTCGTCATAGATCTCGTGCGGCGTCGGCACGTGCGTGATGACCTGGCGATCGTCCTCGAGCTCAAAACCCTCGGTCTCGGGGCCCGCGGCGGGCTGGGATGCAGCCTGGCCGTGGTCGTTGAGGAAGCCCGGCAGCTTGCCGTTGCGGGCAGCGTCCATAAAGTCCGAAGCCAGCGACTCCTCAAGGATCTCGGAACAGGCGGCGACGCACTCGTCACAGATAAAGATGTTGGTCGGGCCCTTTACGAGGCGACGGACCTGGCCCTGCTCTTTTCCGCAGAAGGAGCAGCGGATGGGATTGCCGTTCTCGTCAAAGTTGTCCTGCATGTTTCCTGCCATCCTAGGCATCCTTCGCGGCAAGATCGCGCGAGGTGACGATACGGTCGATCAGACCGTAGTCGAGGGCCTCGGCAGCCGTGAGGTAGTTGTCGCGCTCGGTATCGGCCTGGACCTTCTCGATGGGCTGGCCCGAGGCGTCGGACAGGATCTGGTTGAGCTCGCGACGGGTCTTCTTGATCTCCTCGGCAACGATCTCAATCTCGGTCTGCTGACCCTGGGCACCGCCGCTGGGCTGGTGAATCATGACCTTGGAGTGCGGCAGGCAGAAGCGCTTGCCCTTGGCGCCGGCCGAAAGCAGCACGGCAGCCATAGACGCGGCCATACCGACGCAGATGGTGGAGACCTGCGGCTTGATGAAGTTCATGGTGTCAAGAATCGCCAGGCCAGAGTAAACCTCGCCACCGGGCGAATTGATGTAGAGCGAGATATCCTTCTCGGCATCCTGGCTCTCAAGATGCAGCAGCTGGGCAACGACCAGGTTGGCGCTGACGGAGTTGATCTCCTCGCCCAAGAAGATGATGCGGTCGTTGAGCAGGCGCGAATAGATATCGTAGCTGCGCTCGCCGCGCGGCGTCTGCTCGATAACGTATGGCACGAGGGCGGAATCGAACTTAGCGATCATACGCATCTCCATTTCTCTTACGGACCAATAGTGGTTCTAGACAAACGTACGGTGCCCGCATGCTATGCATTGGCTGGCACCGTACGAAGCAACCGGATAACCGGCTATTAACTTTACCCCATCACGGGCACATACATGCGCTCGCGGGCAAGGTGGCGAGAATTACTCGGCGTCCTTGGCGGTCTCGTCGACCTCGGTCACCTTGGCGTTCTCGACCAGGTGGTCGACGGCCTTGGAGCGACGGATGGACTCGCGGACGGCAGGCATGCGGCCATCGGCGATGAACTCGGCCTTGGAAGCCTCGACGTCCTTGACGCCGGCCTTCTCGAACTCGGCGTTGATGTCGTCCTCGGTGACCTCAATCTTGAGCTCACGGGCGAGGGCGTCCAGAGCCAGGGACTCACGGGCAACGTCGTTGGCCTGCTTATGCAGGTCGCCGATGAACTGCTCCATGGTCAGACCGGAAGCGGGCAGCCAGGTGTCGAGCGTCATGCCGCGGGCAGCGAGGTTGGACAGGAAGTTCTGGCCAAGCTCCTCAAAGACGGACTGCTCGTAGTCGGCATCCATCTCGTCGAGCTGCAGGCGCTCAGCGAGAGCGGAGACGCAACGGTTCTCCTTCTCGGCAGGGAGGCGGGAAGCCTTGTCCTGCTCGATCTCGATCTTGATGGCGTCGCGCATGGCGTCGATGCTGTCGAAGCCGAAGTCGGACTTGACAAGCTCGTCGGTGAGCTCGGGGGTGTTGCGGACCTTGATGCCCTTGACGGTGACCTCGACGGTGTGGGTCTCGGCCTCCTCGCCCTCCTCGACCTCGTCGGTCCAGGTGACGGTCTTGACGTCGTCAACGTTAGCGCCGATCAGGGCCTCGTTGAACTCCTTGGGGTTGCTGTCGCTACCGGCGATGAGCATGCGACCCTCGGCGGCAAAGTTGTCGGCGTTCTCGACGGCCTTGAGGTCGACGGTCACATAGTCGTCAGCCTCGACGGCGCGACCCTCGACGTCCTCGAAGGTGGCACGGTAGTTGAGGAGCATCTCGACCTGGTTGTTGATCTCGGACTCGGTGACCTCCGCAGGGGGCATCTCGATCTCGACGGCGTCGAAGGAAGAGAGCTCGGCAGCAGGACGCAGGGAGAACTCGACGGTGTAGGTGTAGTCCTCGTGATCCTTGGCGAGGTCGAGCTCCTTGTAGTCACCGTTCTTGGTGGGGACGATGTCCAGCTCGTTGAGGACGGCGGGCTCGTTGGCGGCGATCAGGTCGTTAGTGGCCTGAGCGAGGGTAGCCTCGGCGCCAAGAGCGGAATCGATGACCGGACGGGGAGCCTTGCCGGCGCGGAAGCCCGGGAAGCGGTACTTCTTGGCGGTGTCCTTGTAGGCCTTCTTGATCGCGGCGTCGACGTCGGCGGCCGGGATGGTGACCGTAGCGGTGAGCTTGGCGTCCTTGACGTCAGAAGCGGTGATGTTCAACACGTTCCTCCTCATACTGCCCAGCTTATCTGAGGTGCTGGTACCTTTATGCAACAAAGAGTCGCGACGGCCGAAGCCGACGCAGATGCGTTGGTGCGGGCGAAAGGACTCGAACCTTCACGGGAATCCCACCAGAACCTAAATCTGGCGCGTCTACCAATTCCGCCACGCCCGCATGAGCGCACAGACCAGGAATGATAGCAGATACGAACGACAAGCGCACGCACACGTTTTACAGGCTCACGACCTCACCACGAGTGCGAAAGGCGGGGCGAGTTGCCCCGCCCCGCCCATTACGACTTGTTCGCCGACCCCCCACTCCCCC
>URUW01000192.1 GCA_900551205.1 uncultured Collinsella sp.
TAGGTTTTCGGGACATACCTAGAAATCTATTTTTTGCTGCAAAGTGCGAAAAGGTGGATTTAAGGCATGTTCCAAACATTTACCGGCAGTCGGGGCAGAGACCCTCGAAGATGGTGTAGTGCGACGTGACGTGCCAGCCGATTTGCTCGGATGCCTTGGCGTCGAGCTGGGCATCGAAGGGGAGCGGTACGTCGATGACGCGACTGCACGAGGTGCAGATGATATGCGCATGCGGCTCGATCGTGCGATCGAAGCGGCTGCCGCCCGGCGTCTTGATGGAGAGGATCTCGCCGGCGTCGGCCAAGAGATTGAGATTGCGGTAGACCGTACCGCGGCTGATTTTGTCATCCTGCGCGCGCACGACGTTGTAGATTTCGTCGGCGGTGGGATGGTTATAGCTTTGGCGCACGGCGTCAAGAACCAGCTTTCGCTGCCTGGTATTCCTTCTTTGCACCGCCATGCGCCTCGCCTCTTTTCTATCAACGGTCGTAGGTAAATGATACCGTATTTAGCACACAATACTAATAACGAGGCGTGAAACCGTCTTCATTGGCAAGTGGGGCTCGGGCCTGGGCGTCTACGAGGCGAAAACGCGTTCCCATGCGCTCGTAGGAGGCATGAAGCGCCTCGAGATGAGATAGGACGTTTGCCGGAGCTCCCTGTATCTCCATCTCGACTGAGCCGTCTTCCATATTACGCACCCAGCCGGTGAGGGAGCGTGCCTGCGCGAGGTTGGTGTTGGTAAAGCGAAAACCAACGCCTTGGACTTGCCCCGCCCAGCGCAGGAAATAGCGCAGGGGAGTGTCTTGAGTGGCCTCGTCGCTTGCGAGCACGGTAAGCCTGCGGCGCAGCTCGAGCTCGACGTTTGATGGTTTTTGAGGCTCTCGACTGCCTCCGGTGACGCTGGAGAAGAACGTATCGAAGAAGCCCATCGCTATGCCTGCTTGCCTGCGTCGGACGGGAAGGTTATGCCGGCCTGCTGGCGCACGGCATCCATGATGCGCAGTGAGACGAGCGTGACATCGCGGTAGTGGCCAAGCTCGTGGCGTCCCGCCGGGGTCTCCCAAATCTCTTCCTTAACGTTATCGATGCCGCCGATGGCGGTGATAAAGTCTGTGAGTTCGTATTCCATAGTGTTGCTCGATTTGGGCAGGTCGAGCACGCGGCCGTTGTCGCCCTGCTCGCGCGGTGCCTCGGTCGCCGAGCCGCGTACGACATCGCCGCGATAGTCGATGCGGACGTTGCGGGGCGTGGACAGATGGTCGATCTGGATAGTGCCACGCTCGCCTTCGATCTGCGAGGGCAGCAGGTCATTCGTAATTTTGGAGTGCGCGAGCTCGACGGAGATGCTGCCTCCGCCATAGCTGGCGAGGATGGAACCGCAGCCGTCGATGGGGCCGTGCGTGAGCTGTCGCGTGGTGGGGTCGAGTAGAGTAGTCATGCTCGTAAGGCCGGAGGGCATGCCGAAAATCTCGACCATGGGCTCGACGGCGTAGACGCCAATGTCCATGAGGGAACCCGATGCCATATTGCAGTCGAAGATATTGGTGGCGCGTCCCGCGAGAATCTCGTTGTAGCGCGAGGAATACTTGCCAAAGCGCAATGAGGCGCGGCGGATGGGGGCGATCTCGCCCAGGGCGTCCTCGATGGCGTGGAAGGCGGGATCGTGGAGGGGACGCATGGCCTCGAGGGCCACGACACCTGCTGCCTCGGCAGCGCGGAAGACTTCCAGCGCCTGCGCTTCGGTGGCGCAGAAGGGTTTCTCGACGATGACGTGCTTGCCACCGGCGATGCAGGCAAGAGCCTGCTCGTAGTGAAGTGCGTTAGGGCTGCCGATATAGACGGCGTCGACGTCGGCGGCTGCCGCAAGCTCATCGAGCGACGTAAAGTTTCGCTCGCCACCGCGCTCGGCGGTAAAGGCAGTACCGCGATTGGCGTCGCGTGAAAGCGTGCCCACAAACGCGGCTTGGTCGTTGGCGTTGACGACTTGGATAAAGTCGTCGGTGATCATGGATGTACCGATGGTCGCGATGCGCAGCATACGTCTCCCTTGCGTTGTTTGGTCTACAGGATGAGTGTAGCGCGTGGGGATATAAAGCTGCGCGAAAACGCTATTACAGGTCGCTCTCGTTAAAGCCGGTGTCGATATCGAGGTTGCTGCCGTCGGCCGCCGTGGTGGCGAGCTCATCACAGCGCTCGTTGAGCTCGTGACCGGCGTGACCCTTAACCCAGATGAACTCAACCTTGTGCTTGCTTTTGGCGGTGAGTAGGCGCTCCCACAGGTCGCGGTTCTTGACGGGTTGCTTGTTGGCGGTTTTCCATCCGCGCTTTTTCCAGCCGTCGATCCAGTGCTTGTTAAAGGCGTTGACGACATACTGCGAATCGGAATGGACTTCGACCTCGCAAGGGCGGTTGAGCGCCTCGAGCGCCACGATGACCGCCATGAGTTCCATGCGGTTGTTGGTGGTCTTGGCGTAGCCGCGCGAAAGCTCGGAGGTGAAGGTCTTGCCGGCGGGGTTGGTGTATTTGAGCACGGCGCCGTAGCCGCCGCGTCCCGGATTTGATCGGGCCGAGCCGTCGGTATAGATGATGACCTTCACGGGCTTCCTTTCGTTGGGTACGTTTCGTGTGAGTGACCATTGTAGCGCCATGCCCGCCGGGGGCTAGCAATCTACGATTTCTACCCCGTCTTCCGACAGTTAGTTGGCACGGATGATGCGGTTGAGCTCGTCGAGGTATTGCTGCAAGAGGGGAGAGGGCTTGCGCTCGTCGTGCATGATATAGCCTACGTGCATCGTTGGGGCGTCTGCTAACGGGATCGATGCCATACCCCATTGCATTTCATTGGAGAGGACACCGGTCGACAGGGTGTAACCGTTCGACGTGATAAGTAAGTTAGTAAGTGTTCCGCGGTCCGAGATTCGTATGTTGCGGTCGCAAGGGATATAGCTAAAAGGTTCCTCGGCGTAATAGAAGGAGCTCGAGGTGCCTTGCTCAAAGCTGTAGCGCGTATAGGGTGTAAGGTCGGCAAGAGACAGCTGCGGGCGGCGTGCGAGCGGGTGGCGCTCGCTAACGAAGACGTGGACCGTCGCGTCGAAGAGGGGATGGAAGCTTGCGCGGGCATCGGCGAAGGCCTTCTGCAGAACGCGGGCGTTAAAGTCGTCCAGATAGAGGATGCCGATGTCGCTGCGAAACGCGCGGACGTCATCGATGATCTGCGACGTGGTGGTCTCGCGCATGATGAATTCGAACTTGCTGTCCCGGCAGCGCTCGACGACGTTGACGAAGGCCTCGACCGAAAAAGCGTAATGCTGGGCCGAGATGGCAAGGCGCGCCTGGGGCGTGCCGCCGTCCTCGTAGCGGGCCTCGAGCATATCGGCCTGCTCTACGACTTGACGCGCATAGCCCAAAAGCTCGGTGCCGTCGTTGGTGAGCGTGACGCCGCGGCTGGAGCGCGTAAAGATCTCCAGATGGAGCTCCTGTTCCAGGCTTTTGACGGCGTTTGAGATGTTGGACTGAGCGGTATAGAGGCGCTGAGCTGCGGCGTTGATTGAGCCGGACTCTGCCACGGCGATCAGAAAACGAAGCTGCTGGAGGGTCATCGACGCAATCCTTCCGATTGTTATCTATAAAAACGATAACAGGTTAGCGCTTTT
>URUW01000193.1 GCA_900551205.1 uncultured Collinsella sp.
AGACCGTCGCCCACCTGATCGACGTCGTTGACCACGCGGCTCATAAGGTCGCCGTGGGCGTGACTGTCGATAAAGCTGAGCGGCATACGGCTGAGCTTGTCGCTCGCCTCCACGCGCATGTCGCGCACCGTTTCGTAGGACAGGCGGTTGACGCAATAGCCCTGCAGCCACTGGAAGGCCGCAGCACCTACAACGACTATCGCGAGCTTGGTAACGAGCGGCAGCAGTGCATCGAAATCCACCTGGCCCGCGGCAACGATCAGGTCGATACCCTCGCCGATAAGGATAGGCGTGTAGAGCTGCAGAATCACCGAGATAGCGGCGCTCACAAACGACGCCGTAAACGAAATACGGTGCGGACGGACGTAGCCCATCAGGCGGCGGGTCACCGCGCCCACGGGATAGCGCTCTGGGTCGCCGGGCTGGCGCGGGCCGTCGCCCAGGTCGTTGAGGTTATCGTTACCGGACACGTTTGCCGTCATCGTGGCGACCGAACCGGAGGAAGTGTACGGATTCATTTAGCAGCCCTCCTTTGCGCAGACAGATACAGGGGCGCCTAGGGCGGACGCGGGCCCTGGGGTGGGCGCGGGCGCCGCACTCCCCTGTTGGCCCTCAAGCTCCTCGCGGCGCAGCTGCGACTGGCAGATCTCGCGGTAGAGCTGGCAGGTCGCGTAGAGCTCGTCATGCGTGCCCAGGCCCGCAACCGAGCCGTGATCGAGCACGCAGATCATGTCGGCGTCGCGCACGGTCGAGACGCGCTGGCTCACGATCACCGTCGTGAGCGGCAGCCCGCCCTCGGCGGCACCGCGCACGCTGCGCTCGCGAATGGCGTGGCGAAGCGCCGCATCAGTCTTAAAGTCAAGTGCCGAGGCGGAGTCGTCCATGATCAGGACCTGTGGCGAGTCCACTAGGGCGCGCGCGATGGTCAGACGCTGGCGCTGGCCACCGCTAAAGTTCTTGCCGCCCGCCTCGACCGGGGCGTCGAGCCCCTGCGGCTTGTTGCGCACGAACTCGCTCGCCTGCGCCATATCAAGCGCTGCCCAGAGCTCCTCGTCGGTCGCCGTCTCGTCACGCCAGGTCAGGTTGCTGCGGATGGTGCCGCTCACCAGCGACGCGCGCTGCGGAACAGTCGCGACCACACGGCGCAACTGGTCGAGCGGCCAGGTGCGCACGTCGGCGCCCATCACGCTCACGCTGCCGGTACTCGCATCGTATAGGCGCGGAATAAGCGAGACGAGCGTGGACTTGCCGCTGCCCGTGCCGCCGATAATGCCGAGCGTTTTGCCCAGCGGCAGCTCCAGGGTCACATCGCTCACGGCATTTGCCGCGCCCGCGCCAAACGAAAAACTCGCATGGTCAAAGCTCAGCGCAGAGACCGGAGCAGCATTGCCCGTCACGCCCGGCTTGGGCAGCGCGACCGGCTGGTTGCCCTCGTCGGTGATGCTCGGCACGCAATTGAGCACCTCGTTGATACGCGACGCACTGGCGCTCGCCTTGGTAAAGGCCACAACCAGGTTGGCGACGTACACGATGGAGGTCAGGGTCTGCGTCATGTAGTTCACAAACGCCATGACCTGACCCTGCGTGAGCTCACCCACGTTGACCTGGATGCCACCCACCCACAGGATGGCGCACACGCCCAGGTTCATCACCAAAAACGTGACGGGATTAAGGATCGACGAGAGCTTACCCACCGCGATGGCAGTATTGGCCTGGTCATCGGCAGCTTGGGCAAAGCGCTCGCGCTCGTGGTCCTCGCGCACGAAGGCGCGAACCACGCGAGCGCCTGAAAGGCCTTCGCGGCAGATAAGCGCGATGCGGTCGAGCTTTGCCTGCAGCTGCTTGTAGTACGGGATGCAGCGCGCCATGACAAACCAAAACACCAGGCCGATAGCGGGCGTGCAGATCAAAAAGATGATGCCGAGCTTAAGGTCGATGGCAAGGGCCGCGCACATGGAGCCCACCGCCAAGAAGGGCCAGCGGATGAGCATGCGCACGCCCAGCGCCACGGCGAGCTGAACCTGGTTGACGTCGTTGGTAATGCGCGTGATGAGCGACGGCGTGCCGAAGCGGTCGAGTTCGGCATAGCTCAGCTTGTTGATGTGCTGGTAGAGCGCACCACGGATATCGGTACCCATGCCCTGCGAGGTGAGCGCGGCCATCTTTTGGCAGACAAGCGTAAACGAGATGCCGATCACGGCCATGGCGCCAAGCACCATACCGTAGTGGACGACGGCGTTCACGTCGTGTGCGCCGATACCCTTATCAATCATCTGGGCAATCACCAGCGGCGTCAGCAGGTCAAAGATCACTTCGATCAGCTTGCACGCAGGACCAATCACCATATAGCGGCGAAACTTACCGCCAAAACGCCTGAGCAGCTCAATCATGTATAGGCGCTCCCTATCATCATCCACATTCAATTCGAACCATGATAGTACCGCCACCCCAAAAGAAGCGTAAACAACTCGTCATTTCTAACGGGATTCAGTTTTCAGAGGGGTATACGCGCACACCCGATCAATGGCGGGCAAACTGCCTGATATACTTACATTAGTGCTACCAAGTTAGTCGCCGACCCTTGAAATGAGGTGCCGAGATGAACGACATTCTCGCAAGAAGAGCAAGACGAGCAACCTTGGGCATCGCCCTTTCCGCGGCACTCGCCGCGGGAATCGCCCCCGCAACGGCGATAGCGGCGGAAACCAGTTCCCCCATCAATGCAGTTGCCTTGCATACGGAAGATGCGGCCGCCGCAAAAGAAAAAGCGTATGCAGCCATGCAGGAAGCGCTCAAAACCCTCGAGGCCGCAAAAGACGCCGCAAGTCCCGAGAAACTTGCGGAAATCGATGATGACATTGCCGCTTTTCAAGAGATCTACGACATGGTGGTGACGGAAGCCGCCAAACGGAGGGAACCCCTTCCCGCCATGCAAGCGAACGTCGATGCAGCCCAAGCCAAATACGATGAGGCCCACAACCGGACAAGCGGCCTTCAGGCGGAATTAAATAAGGCAATCGACGACGGAGCTTCTAACGAAACTATTAAGCAGTTGCGAAGTGAGATCATGTCGGCAGAAAGGCGAGAAAAATCTTGTGAAGATGATCTTCACCACTGCCAACGCCGGCTCGAAAGCCAGGAAAGACAGGTTCAGTATTTCGAAAGTGAGGCAGAGGAAGCCAAAGCCCACATCGACGAGGACATAGCCAAGCGAAATGCGCTCCTCGGCGATTTGGAAAAGGCGCAAGCGGCCTATGACGACGCCTGCAAGGCATACGAAGAGGCGAAAGCCGCGGCAGACAAGGCCACCTCACCCGAAATAACGAAACCCGCCGAGACGACAAAACCCTCCAGCTCAGCGCAGCCGGCCGAAACGGCACAGCCCGCCAGCTCGCCCGCGACCGGCAAATACGCTCCATCGAGCTCCACCAAGCAAGCAAATACGACCACTGGCAAGCTCGCGAACACGGGAGACTCAGCGCCGAGCGCAATCGCACTCGCAGGAATCGCCGCCGCAGGCCTCGGAATAACCGCCGCGGGCGTACGCCGTATCAAGAACTCAAGGTAGCTGCCAGCGGTTATTGTCTTCGCCAATCCACAAGCCCAGAAACAAAACGAG
>URUW01000194.1 GCA_900551205.1 uncultured Collinsella sp.
AAGCTCATGGCGGGGGAGCAGGCGAATGCCGAGCGACTCGATCCGGGCTGTCAGAGCGTCCTCAAGGGGTTTGCGGGTGAGGCCGCGCCACATGCGCGTCTTGTGGTCAAAGCAGGGGATAAACTGCTTTTGCTGGGCGCTCTCGGCGCTTTGCGGACGCTGGAGCTCAACGCCCAGGTCTTGCTCGAGCCATTCAATTGCCTGGGGAATGCCGTGGACAAACGTCTGGACAAGCTCGGGGTCGGCGACGCCGCCACCAACGGTCTGGATGGTATCGATGAGGTCTTGTTCGTCGTCTTCGTTAACGGGTCCGATAAGTCCCAGGCCCCAGGTTCCGGGGAAGAAGCTCGATCCACTCATAGTCTTGCCGACGCTTGCCACAGCGACGGTTGCGCCCGTGCGTGCCGCTTCGATGGCGGCGCAAAGGCCCGCAATGCCAGATCCAATTACCAGTACATCAGTCGATTCCATCGGATTCCTTTCTCGTCCGGCGCATTGTCGCATGGGTGATCGGCAATGGGGCCGCAAAGACTCGGCAAATCGGTAAAGGGCAAATATGGCAGGTGGGCGTCATGGACGTTCTGACGCTCCGTCTCATCACATCTCGTATTTCGCCCCAACTGATATATCGGCATTAGCTGCCCTGCGACAGCGTAAACAAAAAGAGCCGCTACCCCGAAAGGTAGCGGCTCCAAAGCTCAACTATGTGAGCATCGCGCGGGCGCGACTAGGCCTTGAGGGCCTCCTCGACGGCGACAGCGCAGGCGACGGTGGCACCGACCATGGGGTTATTGCCCATGCCGATGAGACCCATCATGTCGACGTGCGCAGGCACGGAGGAAGAACCGGCGAACTGGGCGTCGGAGTGCATGCGGCCCATGGTGTCGGTCATGCCGTAAGAGGCAGGGCCGGCGCCCATGTTGTCCGGGTGCAGGGTACGGCCAGTGCCGCCACCAGAAGCGACGGAGAAGTACTTCTTGCCAGCCTCGAGGCGCTCCTTCTTGTAGGTGCCAGCGACGGGGTGCTGGAAGCGCGTGGGGTTGGTGGAGTTACCGGTGATCGAGATGTCGACGTTCTCGTGCCACATGATGGCAACGCCCTCGCGGACGTCGTCGGAGCCGTAGCAGTTAACGGCAGCGCGGGGACCATCGGAGTAGGGGATGGTCTCGACGACCTTGAGCTCGCCCGTGTAGTAGTCGAACTGGGTCTTCACGTAGGTGAAGCCGTTGATGCGGGCGATGATCTGAGCGGCGTCCTTGCCCAGACCGTTGAGGATAACGCGCAGCGGCTTCTTGCGAGCCTTGTTGGCGTTCAGAGCCAGGCCGATAGCGCCCTCAGCGGCAGCGAAGGACTCGTGGCCAGCCAGGAAGGCGAAGCACTCGGTGTCGTCGGAGAGCAGCATAGCGCCCAGGTTGCCGTGGCCCAGACCGACCTTGCGGTCCTCGGCGACGGAGCCGGGAACGGTGAAGGCCTGGATGCCCTCGCCGATGATGGCGGCAGCCTCAGAAGCGGTCTTGGCGCCACGCTTGACAGCGAGAGCGCAACCGAGGGGGTAGGCCCACTCGGCGTTCTGGAAGGCGATGGACTGGGTGTTGTTGACGATCTCACGCGGGTTGAAGCCCTTGTCGGTGCAGATCTGCAGAGCTTCCTCGAGGGAGGCGATGCCGTTGTCGGCGAGGCACTTGTTGATCTTGTCAGCGCGGCGCTCGTAACCTTCGAACGTAACAGTCATAGTCATTTCCCTCCCTTTCTACTCGTGAACCGGGAACACGCTGGCGACGGAGTGAGTCTCCTCGTCGGTGCGCGGGTCGATGTACTTGGCAGCGTTCTCCCACTGACCATAGTGGCCCATAGCGCCAGCGATGGCCTCCTCGGGGGTCTTGCCGGCCTTGACGGCGTCGGTGAACTTGCCGAGGTTCAGGAACTCGAACGCGATGATCTCGTTCTTGTCGTTGAGAGCCATGCGGGTGACGTAGCCCTGAGCGAGCTCGAGGTAACGAGCGCCCTTGGCCTTGGTGCCGAACATGGTGCCGACCTGAGAGCGAAGGCCCTTGCCGAGGTCGTCGAGGGAGGCGCCCACGGGCAGGCCGCCCTCGGAGAACGCGGTCTGGCTGCGGCCGTAAACGATCTGCAGGAAGATCTCGCGCATAGCAACGTTGATGGCGTCGCAGACGAGGTCGGTGTTGAGGGCCTCGAGGATGGTCTTACCGGGAAGGATCTCGGAAGCCATGGCGGCAGAGTGGGTCATGCCCGAGCAGCCGATGGTCTCAACGAGGGCCTCCTCGATGATGCCGTCCTTGACGTTCAGCGTGAGCTTGCAGGCGCCCTGCTGAGGTGCGCACCAACCCACACCGTGCGTAAGACCGGAGATGTCGGAAATCTCCTTAGCCTGGACCCACTTGCCCTCCTCGGGGATGGGTGCGGGGCCGTGGTATGCACCCTTGGCAACGGGGCACATGTTCTCCACTTCCTGTGAGTACTGCATGCCTCTCCTCTCTATCGTGTTGGCGTCCCGTCTGGGGGTCGTGGCTGGCGATTGCCGGGCGACCCTTCGAAAGGGACATGACATGCAGCCCCTATAATACCGCGAAATGCACGGAATATTCGGCGAACGGCTCAGTTTTCGTAGCGAGAAGTCCGGAAGTTTTAATTGAAACGGTTTAACTCTATATTCTGTGGTCGTGAACTTTTGTAGAGGGGGTTCGTCTTGGGCAAGCTTTTGGTCAGCTCTTGTAAGCGTTGCAGGGGCTGACCTGTTGCAACGGTGCCGTTCGCCGCCTGTTTATTGCCTTTGGCCGCGCGAATGTATTGTTTTGCGTGAATGTTTTGGTGGCACGCTTCAATCGTGTTGTATTGGATGGCAAGCAGATCCAGGCGAAGGGAGCGCCATGCAGCGCGTTTGGAGAACAGTTACCGGCTTTTACCATGTTTGTGCCCGCGGTACGGGCAAGCAGCTCATCTTTGAGGGCGATGAAGACCGGTGGGAGTTTTTGGAGCTGATGCGCGAGTGCTGCCGCGAGGCGGGCGTGACGGTTATCGCCTGGTGCCTTATGGGCAATCACGTGGATCTGGTACTCTCGGATTATGAGGACACGATGAGCGCGGCGATGCAACGACTGCTTTTGACGTACGCTCGTCGGTTCAATAAACGCACGGGGCGCACGGGCCATCTGTTCCAGAACCGTTTTGACCGGCGCTCGCTCGATACCGACCGTTATCTAATGGCCGCCATTCGCTATGTTCATGCTAATCCGCAGGAGGCGGGTATCGCCCTGATCGAGCGCTATCCGTGGAGCAGCTTTGCCGAGTATCTGCGAGCGTATGACAACGATATGACGAGGGGATTTTCGGACCCTTCTTGTGTGCTCGAGCTCTTTGAGTCTGTCAGGGGGTTTCTGGATTATTCTCTGTTAATGCCCGATGGTTCCGATCCGGTGATTCACGATATGGATGAGACAGAGTGGGAGCGGCGTGCGTTTGCCGACAAGATGGCGAAGCGCCTGGGTGTGCCGCTCAACAAACTCAAGACCGTAGCACCCTCGCGGCGAGACGGAATCATTTTCGCCCTGCACGATGGCGGCTACACGGTGCGCGAGATCGA
>URUW01000195.1 GCA_900551205.1 uncultured Collinsella sp.
ATCCGCACGCTGCCCAGAACCCCACGAAGATTGAGCTGGAGGCTTAAAGATGGCTGAGAACACCGTTGTCTACCAGGGTACCGGCCGTCGTAAGAACGCCGTCGCCCGCGTCCGTCTCGTCCCCGGCACCGGCAAGGTGACCATCAACAAGCGTGACGCCGAGCAGTATTTCGGCCGTCATCAGCTCGTTGAGAACGCCCTTGCTCCCTTCAAGGTGACCGACACCGCCGGTCAGTTCGACGTTATCGCTCTGTGCGATGGCGGCGGCATCTCCGGTCAGTCCGGCGCTCTGCGCCTGGGCATCGCTCGCGCTCTTCTGAACGCTGGCGATTACCGTGCTGACCTCAAGAAGGCCGGTTTCCTTACGCGCGATGCTCGCGTGGTCGAGCGCAAGAAGTACGGCCTCAAGAAGGCCCGCCGCGCTCCCCAGTTCTCCAAGCGCTAAGGTTTTATCTCCTTACGAGATACAATGTACAAGCGGGGCCTACCGACTGCTCGGTGGGTCCCGCTTTTCTTTTCGACTAGGGTGGGCGGCTTCGTTTTGCCCACTTGGGAAGGAGCGATCCTATGCCCCAGAACATCTTCGGTACCGATGGCGTCCGTGGCGTCGCCAACGCCGACCTCTCGTGCGATCTCGCGTTTCGCCTAGGTCGCGCGGCGACCAAGTTTCTTGGCCCGGACATCTGCATCGGTCGCGATACGCGTCTTTCGGGCACCATGCTCGAGAGTGCTCTGACTGCCGGCATCATGGCCGAGGGTGGCCGTCCGCACTGCTGCGGCGTCATCCCCACGCCCGCCGTGGCGCTGCTCACCGTTCAGAACGAGCTCGACGGCGGCATCGTCATCTCCGCTTCGCACAATCCGCCGGAGTTCAACGGCATCAAGTTCTTTAGCCGCAAGGGCATGAAGCTTCCCGATGCTGTCGAGGAAGAGATCAGCGCCTGGGTCATGTCCGAGGAGGCCATGGCTGCCGACACGCTGCCGACCGGCGCCGGTGTGGGTCACATCATCAAGATGAAAGACGCCCGCAAGGCCTATGTCGATCATGCCATCAGCACGCTCGACGGCCTTAAGCTCGATGGCCTGGTTGTTGCCGTCGACTGCGGCCACGGTGCTTCCTGCCAGACCACGCCCGCTGCGCTGCAGCGCCTGGGCGCCACGGTCCATGCCATCAACACCGATTACTGCGGCACCGACATTAACGTTGAGTGCGGCTCCACTCACCTTGAGCCCCTGCGCGAGCTCGTGCTGCGCACCCACGCCGATATCGGCCTGGCCCACGACGGCGACGCCGACCGCGTGCTGTTCGTCGACGGCGAGGGCAATGAGATCGACGGTGACTACATCCTGGCTATCTGCGGTTCTGACCTCGCCGCCCGCGGCAAGCTCGCCAACTCCGAGATCGTCTCGACCGTCATGTGCAACCTTGGCTTCTCCATCGCTATGAAGGAGCAGGGCTTCGAGATGGTTCAGACCGCCGTGGGTGACCGCTACGTTTTGGAGCGCATGCTCGCGGATGGCGCCGTCATCGGCGGCGAACAGTCCGGCCACATCATCTTCCTGGAGCACAACACCACCGGTGACGGCCTGGTGACGGCTCTGCAGCTGCTGGCCGTGCTCAAGCGCACCGGTCGTACCCTCACCGATCTTGCCGGCATCATGAAGAAGTACCCGCAGGTACTCGTCAACGTGCATTCCGACAACAAGGCCGGCCTGGACGATTGCCAGCCCATTTGGGACGCCGTCGCTGCCGCCGAGAAGGAGCTTGACGGCCGCGGCCGCATTCTGGTGCGCCCGAGCGGTACCGAGCCGCTGGTCCGTGTTATGGCCGAGGCCGAGACGCACGAGCTGACCCAGCGCGTTGTCGACGACATCGTCGAGGTTGTCAAGCGCGAACTTCCCTAATGGTCAAAAACGAGTGCCAAGTGGTAAACTGTTAAGGCTATTTTGGTCAATTGGTATGTCCGAGGGGGAGAATGTTCACTAAAGTCCTAAGGTCTTTTGGTATGCGTGGTCGAGTCCTTACGCTGGATGCTCCCATCTCGGGCGACGTCATTCCGCTTTCCGAGGTAAACGACCAGACATTTGCCACCGGCCTTTTGGGCCAGGGCGTGGCGATTCAGCCTACCGGCACGCGCGTGATTGCGCCGGCAGACGCCAAGGTCGAGGCCATTTTTCCTACGGGACACGCTGTTGCGCTTAACACGGTCGATGGCTTGGACGTGCTCATCCACGTTGGTTTGGACACTGTTCAGCTCGAGGGCAAACACTTTACCGTACATGCGCAAGTGGGTGACATCGTCCATAAGGGCGATGTGCTCATTGAGTTCGATCGCGAGGCAATTGCTGCCGAGGGCTACGATGTGACGGTTCCCATCTTGGTGTGCAACTCTGTTGAGTTCTCGAGCATCAAGGGCTCCGTTGGCGTGCATGTCGAAGAGATGGACCAGCTCATCGTTGCTCGCGAGCGCTAGCAAGTGCACGTGGCCATTAGCCTACAATTCAAACACGTTTACGGAGGGCGCCCTTGAAAGAGGACGCCCTCCGTGGCAAGATGGGATTTGTCCGAAGCTAAACGGCTTTGGGTCACCGTGGACGGGCAGGGGCCTCGACGCGGCTAGACACGAGACACATACATTACGCGACCTCGCCCTGGTGGCCGCACACGTTGGTTGCGGCCGACGCGGGCCGCGGGCAAGTGCTTGTAAGGGGAGCCTTGCCTCTCTTGTACGAGAAAGGACGCGTAATGAAGATCATTAAAGCTAAAGACTACGAGGATATGAGCCGCAAGGCCGCCAATATCATCTCGGCACAGGTTATCCTCAAGCCCGATTGCGTGCTGGGTCTTGCCACCGGCTCCACCCCGATCGGTGCCTACAAGCAGCTCGCTGCTTGGTACGAGAAGGGCGACGTCGACTTTGCCGAGGTCAGCACCTACAACCTGGACGAGTATCGCGGCCTTTCGCACGACGATCCCCAGAGCTATCACTACTTCATGCGTGAGAACTTCTTCGATCACATCAACATCGACCTGAACAACACGCATGTGCCCGACGGTTCCAACCCCGACGCCGCCGCTGCCTGCTCTGAGTACGACAAGATCGTCGCCGCCGCCGGTTACCCGGATCTGCAGCTGCTCGGCATTGGCAACAACGGCCACATCGGTTTCAACGAGCCCGATGACCACTTCTCCAAGGGCACGCACTGCGTCGACCTCACCGAGAGCACCATTCAGGCCAACAGCCGCCTGTTCGACAGCATCGACGATGTTCCCCGTCAGGCCTACACCATGGGTACCCAGACCATCATGTATGCCCGCATGATCCTAGTCGTCGCCAACGGCGAGGCCAAGGCTCAGGCCGTGCATGACATGTGCTATGGTCCGGTTACGCCCGCGTGCCCGGCTTCGATCCTGCAGCTGCACACCAACTGCGTTGTCGTTGCCGACGAGGCCGCCCTTTCGCTCTGCGAGTAGCGCGAATCCTGCATCTCGACATAGCCTTGCCTAAGGCCTCCGCTTTGCGGGGGCCTTTTTGTTTCAAGACTTTAGTCTGCTGGCCGCGCAGCGGCCAGCTTTAAACCACCCGCTACG
>URUW01000196.1 GCA_900551205.1 uncultured Collinsella sp.
TGACCGGCGGTCTTGGTTTTGGCGCGCTGACGGCGTGGTTCGTGCTCGCCATTATGATCGTGCCCACCATCACGACGCTTACCATCGATGCTCTCAATTCCATTCCCATGGGCATTCGCGAGGCATCGTATGCCATGGGCGCCACCAAGTGGCAGACTATCTATAAGGTCGTGTTACCTGCCGCCAAGCTGGGTATCGTGGATGCCATCGTGCTGGGTATGGGCCGTGCCATCGGCGAGACCATGGCCGTGCTCATGGTCGTGGGTAACGCCCCGGTTATTCCCGACAGCATTGCGAGCCCCATCTCGACGCTCACGAGCCAGATTGCGCTCGACATGAGCTATTCCTCGGGTCTGCATCGCTCGGCGCTGTTCGGCATGGGCGTGGTCCTGTTTATCATTTCCGCCACGCTGGTGGGCATCGTCCGCCTGGTTTCCAAGAAGAAGAGGGGGTAGGCTATGTCCGATTCCGTTGACACGACGGTCGATACGACCTCGTCGCGCGAGCGCATCAAGCGTGCCCTTTCCCACGGCAAGAAGGGCCGCATCAACAAGGACCTGTCCAACAAGATCATGCTTGGCGTGTTCCGTGCCGCGGCATACATCACCACGCTGGTGCTGGTCGCTATCATCGCCTACGTGGTCATCAACGGTCTGCCACACATCTCGCTCGACTTTATCTTCGGTTGGCCCCAGGGCGTCAACGCCGAGGGCGGTATTTGGCCCACGATCGTCTCGACCGTCTATGTGACGGCGCTCGCCATGCTTATCTGCACGCCGATCGCTGTGCTGGCAGCCGTCTATCTGGCCGAGTACGCCAAGCAGGGCAAGATCGTCGAGCTCATTCGCTACGCTGCTGACGCTTTGGCCTCGGTGCCCTCCATCGTTATGGGCCTGTTTGGCTACGCCTTGTTTGTCGAGGCTATGGGTCTGGGCCTTTCGATGGTCTCGGCCGCTCTGGCGCTTGCGCTCTTGATGCTTCCCATCGTCATGCGCACCACCGAAGAGGCCATTCGCGCCGTTCCGCGCTATATCCGTTGGGGCGCGTATGGCCTGGGCGCCACCAAGTGGCAGGTTGTCTCCAAGATCGTGCTTCCTTCTGCCTTTGGCCGTATTGCCACGGGCATTGTCCTTGCCATCGGCCGTGCCATTGGCGAGACCGCCGTGGTGCTCTACACCATGGGCCAGGCCATCAATCTACCTATCTCGCCGCTCGATTCCGGCCGCCCCATGACGGTTCACCTGTACCTGCTTGCCAACGACGGCATCAACATGAACGCAGCCTACGGCACCGCGCTCTTGCTGATGGTGATCATTCTGGCCTTCAACCTGTTTGCGCGCTTCCTGTCGCGCAAGCGTCGCTAGTTAAGGAGTCCCATGTCCGTTTATCAGTCCGCTCCCACGCTGGAGCAAGCGGCCATTACGGCCAAGGATTTCAACTTTTGGTACGGTGACTTTCATGCGCTGACGGGGCTCGACCTCAACATCGCCAAAAACGCCATCACCTCCTTCATTGGCCCTTCGGGCTGCGGCAAGTCGACGTTTTTGCGCTGCATCAACCGCATGAATGACCTGATCGAGGGTACGCGCGTCGAGGGCACCATGACGCTCGACGGCAACGATATCTATGCCGAGGGCGTCGACCCGGTCGACCTCCGTCGCCGCGTGGGCATGATCTTTCAGCAGCCCAACCCGTTTCCCAAATCCATCTACGAGAATGTCGCCTTTGGCCCTCGTCTGCAGGGCGTGACTAGCAAAAGCGACCTCGATGACATCGTGGAAGAATCGCTCAAGCGCGCCAACCTCTGGAAAGAGGTATCCAATCAGCTCAACAAGGATGGTTTGGCGCTCTCGGGCGGTCAGCAGCAGCGTCTGTGCATCGCGCGCGTGCTTGCGGTGCAACCCGATGTCCTCCTGATGGACGAGCCCTGCTCCGCCATCGACCCCACGTCCGTCTCTAAGGTCGAGGATTTGATGGCCGAGCTGGCGCCCGAGATGACGATCATCATCGTCACGCATTCAATGCAGCAGGCAGCTCGTATCAGCGACTACACCGCATTCTTCTTGCAGGAAGTTGCCGGTGAACCTGCCACGCTCATCGAGTATGGTCAAACCGACGCGATCTTCACCAGCCCGGTGGACTCGCGGACGGAAGACTATATCACCGGCCGCTTTGGCTGATCGGTGCGACTAGTCCCAAGCCGATCGGACCTGGTCCGGTGCGTATTCACTGTGCGGGCGGCATGACCGCACCCAACTGATTGGAGTGAACCATGCGTAAACTGTTTTCCCGTCAGCTCATCGAGGCCCGCCACGAGATGCTGAGCATCTACGAGGCCGTCGATCTGGCCCTCCACGATGCCGTTAAGGCCTATGTGACCGACGACCGCAAGCTCGCCACCAAGACCAAGAAGCGCACGCTTTCGATTGACGCGCGCTGCGCCAACTTGGAGGCCGTGTGCTACAACCTGATCGCCACGCAGTCGCCGGTCGCCTCCGACTTCCGCTTGCTGCAGACGATTATCTACGTCGACTTTAACCTGCAGCGCATGACCGATAAGGTTCGCCAGATCTGCCGCGCCACGCGTCACATGGTCAAGGCCGACATCTCGCTGCCCCAGGAGCTCGTCGGTACGGTTGAGGCCGAGGCCGAAGCTGTTTACCAGGTGCTGGGCTCTTCGCTTTCTGCGCTCGTCACCAATGACATGTCCATCATCTGCAACCTGGCCGTCGAGGACGAGCCAGTGCACGCCGCCTACGAGAAGTTCTTCCGCACCTTTAACCGTATGGATACGGGCGACTTTATGGACGACGACAGCAACTATGACGACCTGCGCCGCGCCATCATGGTTTCGCGCTACCTCGATCGCATCGCTTCCATTTCCATCGATGCCGCTTGCCGTCTGACCTTCCTGTTGACTGGTCAGCGTATGAACGCCGGCGATATCGCCCGCACTGATGAGGACGAGCTCGAGAGCATGCGCGTGCCTTCGGGCGAGGGTGTTATCATGAGGCCCGCCGTCGACGCGCGCTACGTTGCCAAGGTGCCCGCCAACGAGGTCAGCGAGGGTCTTCGCTACCTGCTCGATCATCTTGAGGACGAGGACGATGGCGAGGACGACGAGGAGTAAGTAGCCCCGTTCGTCGAAAGATTGTAAATACCTAAGTGAGCGCGGCCTTGCACATGCGGGGCCGCGCTCTTGCGTTAGCATGGGACTACTTGTTTGGCTGTCAGCGGAGGCGATTGGCAATGGATAACTATTTGGATTTGATGCGCGCTCGCCGCGAGCAGATTCTGGAACGTTTTTATGCGGCGCTCGATCGCGCGGGCCGCCCCCACGACGCCGCGCGCCTCATTGCCGTGTCCAAGACCGTTGGTGTCGATGAGACTGTTGCTGCCATCCAGGCGGGGTATCGCCATTTTGCCGAGAACCGCCCGCAGGAGCTGGTTCGCAAGCTCACGGGTCTGGCGGAGCATCCGGAGCTGCCCGAGGTGCGCTTCGATATGATCGGCAACCTGCAGACCAATAAG
>URUW01000197.1 GCA_900551205.1 uncultured Collinsella sp.
CGAGGTCGAGACGCTCGAACGCATCGCTATGTACTGGCACGACCCCGCCGATCGCGACGCCATCGCGGCGGCGCTCGACACGCTCGGAGGCATTGAGGTCACGCGTTCGTACGCCATGAATATCGAGGTTATGGGCGAAGGCGCCACCAAGGGAACGGCCCTCACGTGGCTGTGTGAGCATCTGGGCGAGCGTCTCGCCGACGCCTGGGCGTTCGGCGACAACATCAACGACATCCCCATGCTGCAGGCAGCGGGCCATGGCATGGCCATGATCAACGCCGAGCCCGAAGATCGCGAGGCCGCCGACGCCATCACCGAATACGACAACGACCACGACGGCGTCGCCCGCACCATCATGGCCGCCCTCGCCTAGTCATTGGTCAGTCATTGGGGACGTTCTTAAACGACTAGTCACTGGGGACACTCTTCGCAAAAAGCTGCAAGGACTGTCCCCCACTGTCGGCAGAAAAGGAACGTCCCCATCTGCCGAATTAGGAGAGACTCTCCAGCACGCGACGGAGCTCCTGCTGGACGGCGTGGTCGCGGTTGCAACCCACCACGCGATCGGCCACCGCCTTAAGCGCGGGGCGCGCGTTTTCCATCGCGCAGCCCGTGCCGACAAAGCGAATGATCTCGTAGTCGTTCATCGAGTCGCCAAACGCCATGACCTCGTCGCGACCAATGCCGTAATGCTCCGCGAGCTGCGCGATACCCGAGGCCTTCGACACACCAGGCTGCATGGCATCGATCCACGCGTTGCCCGAAGGCGCAAAAGTAAAGAGCTGACCAAGTTCGCGCTGTAGCACGTACGCACTGTCCATAACCGCACTGTCGTCGCAAAAGATACTCGCCTTGATGATATTTACGCTGGGATCGGGCAGCTCCCAAATGCGCTCGGCATTGGGAAGGTCCTTATCGACCTCACGCACGAACTTGCTCTCGTCATCGAGCAGGAAGGACTTGGTACGGTCAAAGAGCGCAAGATGCAGATTGGGAAACGTCGCGACGGCCTGGGCGAGCCTTCGAATCGCCAGGTGCGAATACACCTCACGGTCTACCATCTTACCGTCGGCGTAGACTTGGGCGCCGTTAGCGGCGACAAAGTCCATCTTGTCGCGAACGGGCGCAAAGAACTCGCACAGGCGATCGTAGCGACGACCTGACGATGCGGCGAAATGCACGCCATGCTCGTGTAGCGCCAGAATCAGTTCGTAGGTCTCGGGAGGCACCTGGCCGTTTTCGTCAAGCAGCGTGCCGTCCATATCGGATGCAATCAGTTTAAACATAGAAAAGCTCCCTTCGGGCTTGTTGGAATCGAACGTGTATCCGATTCCAACGTACCCAAAGGGAGCTCAAATAAGACTCCGCGGGCGTAAACGTTACAAGGACCTGGCAAATAGCTCACACATGCCAGAGGTCTCACGGTCGCGGCGTCAGGCGACACGCCACCCCGATGACTAGTCGGCGTAGGTGAAGGTTGTAACGTCGAACATGCCCTCGGGGCGGATGCGGAGCGTCGGGATAACCGGCAGGGGCAGGAAGATGATGCCCATGATGGGGTCGAGCGGCGGCTCAATACCCATGGCGCGTGCCTTGACCATAAAGTCGTCGTGCTGCGCGGCAACGTCCTCGGCCGTGCCTTCGCTCATAAGGCCACCGAGCGCCAGCGGAATGCGCGCCACGACCTCGCCGTTACGCACCAGCACGTGGCCGCCCTGGCCCACGGCCTCAACGGCAGCCATCATATCGGCCGCGTTGTCGCCCACCACGCACACGTTGTGCGAGTCGTGGCCGATCGTCGAGGCGATGGCACCGCCCGTAATGGTAAAGCCACGCACCCAGCCGCGACCAATGTGCTTGCCAACAAGACCCAGGCCCGCAGGGCCATCACCGTCGGCCCCCTCGGCCTGCAGTGACAAGCCGCGGCCGTGGCGCTCGATCAGCATAATGCGGCGCAGGCCCTCGGCATTCTCGGGACGAGCCATGCCCGTGATGGCCTTGCCCGGCACCACGTCGATCACGGCCTCGCCCGGCTTAAAGGCATAGTCGAACACGTCAAGCGATAGCTTCGGCAGCTTAACGGAAGCACGCAGCTCATCGGCAAGGGCCGCAACCTCGGCCATCTCGGGTGCGATCTCGCCCACAAAGGTGCCGTCCTGCGCCACCAGAGCACCGGCGGCATATACGCGATGCGGAGCCGTGGCAAACGTCAGGTCGTTGAGTACCAGCAGGTCGGCACGCTTGCCCGGGGCGATGGCGCCACGCAGCTCGTGCGGGTCGCGGCAACCGTGGTCCAGGCCAAACGCCTCGGCCGTGGAGAGGGACGCCATAGAGATGGCAACCACGGGGTCGATACCGGCCTCGATAGCCACGCGACAGGCATTGTCGATCATGCCGGTCGCAAGCGCATCGGAAGGGGCGCGGTCGTCAGTCGCAAAGCAACAGCGGCGGGCGCGCGCGGGATTCTCCAGCAGCATCGGCGACAGGTTGGCCAGGTCATGGCTGCAGGTGCCCTCGCGCAGCATCACGTACATGCCACGAGACAGCTTGTCGAGCGCCTCCTCGGGAATCGTCGACTCATGGTCGGCGATAATGCCCGCCGCGGCATAGGCATTGAGGTCCTTGCCGGCAACGAGCGGCGCATGGCCGTCGACCTGCTTGGACGGCGTCTGGTTGGCAGCATCGATGCGAGCACAGGTCTCAGGATCGGCCATAAAGACACCCGGCAGGTTCATCATCTCGCCCAGGCCAAAAACGTCGCCCGGATGCTCGGCAAAATACGCCTGCATGTCAGCGGCGGTAATCACAGCGCCCGCTTGCTCATCGGACAGCGCGGGCACGCACGAAGGCATCATGTACTTGATGGAGATGGGTGTACGGCGGCCGTCCTCGATCATAAAGCGCAGACCGTCCAGGCCCGCCACGTTGGCAATCTCGTGGCTGTCGGCAATGGCGGTGGTGGTACCGCGCGTCGCCGCCATGCGCGCATACTCGGCGGGGCGGATGTTCGAGGACTCAATGTGCAGATGTCCGTCGATAAAACCGGGGGCGAGATAGCGACCCTGGCAGTCGATAACCTCGGCAGCCTCATAGGTACCGGCGGCATCGTCGCGCCCGTTGTAGAGCACGCCGACGATTACGCCGTCCTTGACGGCAACGCTACCGGGCGCCACGCGCTGACCGTACACGTCGACAATCTGCGCATTGGCAAACAGCGTGTCGACGGGCACGCGGCCCTCGGCAGCGTCGATCACAGACCTCATGACCTCAACGGACATACATACTCCTTTAACCGTAGAAATAACTGCGGGGCGGACGGGCCTTCACCGCAGCAAGCCAATAGCCATTGTATGCCCAAACGATGGGTCGGGAATACACCCCCTCCGCTTAACGGCACACGCCACCCCGCGCAATGAGAAGGAGTGTCCCCCTACGACTACTCATTTATGTCTGTCCCCAATAACCACCCCCAAACTGTCGC
>URUW01000198.1 GCA_900551205.1 uncultured Collinsella sp.
AGGAGGGGATTCCTTTTGTGTAGGCTTTGCGGAAATGTGCCAATTTTGGGATACGCCCGGCGGCGTGGTCTGTTGACGGCACAGCTAACGCCACGTATCCTATCGAACTGCGTGTTTCGTAGGGGGATGCTGACCCCTCGATTCAAGCCGTTGCACTTTACAGAAAGCTGGAATCATTCGAGAAGGAGTACGCTTTGCCTACTATTAACCAGCTGGTTCGCCAGGGCCGTCGTTCCGTGCCCAAGAAGTCCAAGAACGCTGCTCTGCAGCACAACTCCCAGAAGCGCGGCGTGTGCACCCGCGTCTTCACCACGAGCCCCAAGAAGCCGAACTCGGCTCTGCGTAAGGTTGCCCGTGTTCGCCTTGTCAACGGCATCGAAGTTACTGCTTACATCCCGGGTGAGGGCCACAACCTGCAGGAGCACTCCATCGTGCTCGTCCGCGGCGGTCGTGTCCGTGACCTCCCTGGTGTCCGTTATCACGTCATCCGTGGCGCCTACGACGCTGCTCCGGTCCAGAACCGTATGCAGGCCCGTTCCAAGTACGGTGCTAAGCGCCCCAAGGCTAAATAAGCCAGATAAGGTTTTGATACTTTCGCCGTGTGCCGCCTAAGCGCCGCACGGTAGACACTTAAGGAGATTTCACATGCCGCGTCGTGCAGCAGCTAATCGTCGTGAGGTTCAGCCTGACGCCGTTTACAACAACCGCCTGGTGACTCAGCTCATCAACAAGGTCCTTCTTGACGGCAAGAAGGCCACCGCTGAGCGCATCGTTTACACCGCTTTCGAGATCGTTGCCGAGAAGTCTGAGGGTGGCGACGCTCTCGCTACCTTCAAGAAGGCTATGGACAACGTCAAGCCCACGCTCGAGGTTAAGCCCAAGCGTGTCGGCGGCGCTACCTATCAGGTCCCGATGGAGGTCAACTCCCGTCGTTCCACCGCTCTGGGTATCCGCTGGATCGTCAACTTCTCCCGCGCTCGCAAGGAGAAGACCATGGCCGAGCGTCTCGCCAACGAGATCCTCGACGCCTCCAACGGCCTGGGCGCTTCCGTCAAGAAGCGTGAGGACGTCTTCAAGATGGCCGAGGCCAACCGCGCGTTCTCTCACTATCGTTGGTAAGTTAAGGTAAGGAACTAACATGGCTAAGCCTAAGTACAAGCTTTCCGATACCCGTAACATCGGCATCATGGCCCACATCGATGCCGGTAAGACCACCACGACCGAGCGTATTCTTTACTACACCGGTAAGACCCACAAGATCGGTGAGGTCCATGAGGGCGCTGCCACCATGGACTGGATGGTTCAGGAGCAGGAGCGCGGCGTAACCATTACCTCCGCTGCTACCACGTGCTTCTGGAACAAGGACGGTAAGGACTACCGCATCCAGATCATCGACACCCCGGGCCACGTTGACTTCACCGCCGAGGTCGAGCGCTGCCTGCGCGTCCTCGATGGCGCTGTCGCCGTCTTCGACGCCGTTGCCGGCGTTCAGCCCCAGTCTGAGACCGTTTGGCGTCAGGCTTCCACCTTCAACGTCCCCCGCATCGCCTTCATCAACAAGTATGACCGCGTGGGCGCTGACTTCTTCAACGCTATCGAGACCATGAAGGATCGTCTCGACGCTAACGCCGTGGCCGCTCAGGTCCCGATGGGCGCCGAGGACAACTTCTGGGGCGTCATCGACCTGGTCACCATGACTGCATGGGACTTCAAGGCCGACGAGAAGGGTATGACCTACCCCGAGCCGATGGACGAGATCCCGGCTGAGTTTGCCGACATCGCTGCCACCAAGCGCGAGGAGCTCCTTGACGCTGCTGCCAGCTTTGACGACGAGCTCATGGAGAAGATCCTCATGGAGGAGGACTTCACCGTCGAGGAGCTCAAGGCTGCTCTGCGCAAGGGTGTTCTGGCCAATGAGCTCAACCTCGTCTTCGTGGGCTCCGCCTCCAAGAACAAGGGCGTTCAGGAGCTGCTCGACGCTGTCGTCGACTACCTGCCCAGCCCGCTCGACGTTGAGGCCGTCACCGGTACCGATCCGGACACCGGCGAGGAGATCCAGCGTCATCCCTCCTTCGACGAGCCCTTCTCCGGCCTGGTCTTCAAGATCATGACCGACCCGTTCGTCGGTAAGCTCACCTACGTCCGCGTTTACTCCGGCCGCGCCGAGTCCGGCTCCTACGTGGTCAACGCCTCCAACGGTCAGCGCGAGCGCCTCGGCCGCATCCTCGAGATGAACGCTGCCGAGCGTATCGACCGTGACGACGCTGCCGCCGGCGACATCGTCGCTTGCGTCGGCTTCAAGAACTCCACCACCGGTGACACCCTGTGCGCCGAGGGCAAGGAGATCGTCCTCGAGAAGATCGAGTTCGCTAAGCCCGTTATCGACGTTGCCATCGAGCCCAAGACCAAGGCCGAGCAGGACAAGATGTCCCTGGCTCTGACCAAGCTCGCCGAGGAGGACCCGACCTTCCAGGTGTCCACCAACCACGAGACCGGCCAGACCATCATCGCCGGCATGGGCGAGCTGCACCTCGAGATCATCGTCGACCGTCTGCTCCGCGAGTTCAAGGTTGACGCTAACGTTGGTAAGCCCCAGGTTGCCTACCGCGAGACCGCTGGTCACGACGTCGAGAAGGCTGAGGGCAAGTTCGTCCGTCAGTCCGGCGGTCGCGGTCAGTACGGCCACGCCGTCATCAAGCTCGAGAAGATGGAGGAGGGCTTCGGCTACGAGTTCGTCAACGCTATCGTCGGCGGCGTCGTGCCCAAGGAGTACATCCCGTCCATCGATAAGGGCATCCAGGAGGCCCTGAACACCGGTGTTATCGCCGGCTTCCCGGTCCTCGACGTTAAGGTCACCCTGTTCGACGGTTCTTACCACGAGGTCGACTCCTCCGAGGCCGCCTTCAAGATCGCTGGTTCCATGGCTATCAAGGATGCCCTCAAGAAGTCCGATCCGCAGCTGCTCGAGCCGATCATGGCTGTCGAGGTCGAGACCCCCGAGCAGTACATGGGCGACGTTATGGGCAACCTCTCCGGTCGCCGCGGCAAGATCGAGGGCATGGAGGATCGCAAGAACACCAAGCTCATCCGTGCCAAGGTGCCGCTGGGCGAGATGTTCGGTTACGCTACCGACCTTCGCTCCCAGACCCAGGGCCGTGCATCCTACACGATGCAGTTCGACTCTTATGAGCCCGCGCCCAAGTCCATCGTGGACGAGGTCATGAGCAAGAACGCCTAAGTTCGAGCTCCCTGTTACGTAATCCGCGAGAACATTTCTCGCACTCTTTGGAGGTTTAAGTTGGCTACCCAGAAGATCCGCATTCGCCTCAAGGGCTATGATCACGAGGTCGTCGATCAGTCCGCGAAGCTCATCGTCGAGACCGCTCAGAAGACTGGCGCTCGCGTTTCCGGTCCTGTCCCCCTGCCCACCGAGCGCAACCTGTACACGG
>URUW01000199.1 GCA_900551205.1 uncultured Collinsella sp.
GAGTTCCGCACGAGCCGGAGAGCACTTAATGTGCTCTCCGTGCGAGCAGGACTGTAGAGCAGGAAACCTTGTATACGCCCGCCCGCTCCCGAGGGGCATCTCTCATGCAAAAACTTTTGTTGGGTAAAGTCCGAGGTCAATGGCGTTTTATACCGAGAAATTCAAAAATAGTTGAAAATTCATTACAAATTTGCGTTGACTTTAGGTAACTAAAGTTTCATACTCCTTTTTCAACCACTGGGGGATGTGAACACGCACGGATCGTTCGCATCATGATTGAAGAGGATTTTTTAGACATGTTCACGCATCAGCTAAACATTATCAGCGTAGTAATTATCTGATGCGGGTTAGCACATACAGCTAGCCCGTACGATAACGGGCGGCTGATGAAGATGAGGGTCGTCGAGCGCAACCGACGGCCCTCATTTTTTATGTCTGAGAAGTTCTTTTTAGAGGAGGAAATGTAATGAACGGAGTTTTGCTCATGGTTGTGGCCGCGGCGGTGCTCGCCTGCGGCTATCTGGGCTATGGCCGATGGCTGGCCAACAAGTGGGGCGTTGACAAAGAGGCCCTCACGCCGGCCAAGCGCATGAAGGACGGCAAGAGCTTCTCGCCCGTCTCCGCCTTCACCGCGTTTTCGCACCAGTTTAGCTCGATCTGCGGTGCCGGCCCTGTCACGGGTACGATCGTCGCCATGGCCTTTGGCTGGCTGCCCGTTGTGCTTTGGGTTCTCGTCGGCGGCATCTTTTTTGGCGCCGTCCACGACTATGGTGCCCTGTACGCTTCGATGAAGAACAACGGCAAGTCGCTCGCTCAGCTCATCGAGAAGTACATCGGCAAGACCGGCCGTCGCCTGTTCCTGCTGTTCTGCTGGCTGTTCTGCATCATCGTCATCGCCGCCTTCACCGACATGGTCTGCAAGACGTTCATGTTCACCCCGGCCGTTGACGCTTCTGGTGCTGCTACCGGTGCCATCGACTTCACCAAGTCCTATGCCGCCGGCTGCGCTGGTACCATCTCCATCCTGTTCACCTTCGTCGCTATCGCCTTTGGTTGGGCCCAGAAGAAGTTCAACCTCACCGGTGCTACCGAGTTCGTCACCGGCGTGGTCCTCATGGTTCTCATGTTCGCCGTCGGTATGCAGTTCCCGGTCTACCTGGATAAGTTCCAGTGGTTCGCCGTCGTCATGGTCTACCTGGTCTTCGCTGGCGCTATGCCCATCCAGATGCTCAAGACCCCGCGTGACTACCTCACTTCCATCATGATGATCGTCATGATCGTTTGCGCTGTCCTCGGCATCGTCGTCCTGGGCGTCAACGGTCAGGCCACCATCACCGCTCCGGTCTTTACCGGCTTCTCCAGCGCTTCCGGCATGATGTTCCCCGTCCTGTTTGTCTCCGTTGCTTGCGGCGCTCTCTCCGGTTTCCACAGCCTCGTTTCTTCCGGCACCTCTTCTAAGCAGGTCGAAAAGGAGCAGGACGCCGTCAAGGTCGGCTATGGCGCCATGGTCGTCGAGTCCTTCGTCGGCATCCTCGCCATCATCGTTGCCGGCATCATGTTCTCCGACATGAACACCGCCGGTACCGGCGCCCTCAATGCCGGCGTCGCTTCCACCCCGTTCCAGATCTTTGCCGCCGGCATCTCCCGCGGTATGCAGGCCTTTGGCGTTGACGGCACGCTCGCTACCGTCTTTATGACCATGAACGTTTCCGCTCTGGCCCTGACCTCGCTCGACGCTGTCGCCCGCATCGCCCGCACCTCGTTCTCCGAGTTCTTTGCCCAGACCAACGACGCCCTGGCCATCGAGTCCAAGGCCGGCTACATGAAGGTCCTCGGCAACCCCTGGTTCGCCACGGTCGTCACCCTGCTTCCCGGCCTCGCCCTCGCCTTTGGCGGCTATGCCAACATCTGGCCGCTCTTTGGTGCCTCCAACCAGCTGCTTGGCGGTATGACCATGATCACCCTCGCCGTGTTCTGCAAGTGCACTGGCCGCAAGGGTTGGATGCTCTACGTGCCCGTCGCCTTCCTGCTCTGCTGCACGTTCACCTCGCTGGTCCAGAGCGCCATGGGCTGCATGACCGCCGTCCAGGCTTATGGCTTCTTTGGCACCATCCCGGCTACCGCCACCACGGCTGCCGTCTCCGTCGCTGCCACTAAGGGCCTGCAGCTCGTCTTCGCTGTCCTGCTGATGGTCCTGGGCCTCATCGTTGCCGTCAACTGCCTCAAGGAGTTCTTCGGCAAAGAGGCCGGCTCCATGCCCGACGAGGAGCCCGAGTGGTCCGAGATGGGCAAGGCTGAGTACGGTCGCGCCGCTGCTGCGGAGGCTCCCGCCGACGCCGAGGCTGTCAAGGCCTAGTCGACTTGATGGAGTGACCGTTCCATCCATATGACTCGGAAAGACCGGGTCCGCAACGATGCGGACTCGGTCTTTTTCTTGCGAGAACGGGTGATGCAAGGGCGTCCTCGCAGATGTTTTGCGTGGATAGGCTCGCGCGTTGTACCATATAGACGTATATGTGTGCATATGAAAGGGGCCCCGTGGCCAAGACGGTATATTCCGATAACCAACAAAATGTCGATGCATTGGCCGAGCGCCTGAGCAGCCAAACATCGCTTTCTGCCGATCGGGCGAAGCTCGTTGCTTACGACCTGCTCTGTCGCAAAGCACTCAAGATTAAGTCGAGCGCGCTGGCACAGATTTTCCGCTCCGTCGATAAGGAGTGCGACACCAAGGCGATGCGCGATGAGCTTATCGCGGCAAAGATTGTGACAAAGATCGAGGGCAGTGGCATTAACGGGCGCCCGGCGTTCTATACCATCAATGTCGAGATCCGCGATGCCCAGGAGCAGCCTGCCGAGTCCGTCGAAGATTTTGTCGTCGAGGATTCCGCTGACGTGCCTGCTGTGGAAGAAGCTGCTCCGCGTGAGCATGTCGATACCGATGAGTTGCTCGATGAGAACGTCGTGCGTGCCTTTACGGCCAAGGCAGGACGCGGCGGTTTTGGCGGGGGTGGCAAGCGCGATGCGCAGCGCCGCGCCCAGCAGGAGCGCTTCCGTCGCGCCGTTGCTCAAAAGGGTGAGACGGATGCCGAGGCTGTTGAGAACGAGGTTGCTGCCGAGTCGCAGAGGCCCGCGAAGGAGCAAAAGCCCGTGGAGGCCCAGGAGCCCCAGCGTCGCCGTGGTGCCCACTTTAAGGCTGCGCAGCAGGATGTCGCGCATGAGGTTGAAGAGCCTTCCGAGGCTGCAGACGATGTTGAGGAGTCTGCCAAGAAGGCTCCGGGTTCATGCCGTCCCGGGCGTGGTTTTGCGAGGCGCGCGTATCCCGTAAGGCGTCAGGAGAAGGGCGAGCCGGCTTCGACCGCTCAGGCCGAGAAGGCCGAACAAACCGAGAAAACCGTTGAGCCGGCGGCTCGCGAGCAGCAACCTTCCGAGT
>URUW01000200.1 GCA_900551205.1 uncultured Collinsella sp.
CCGAGAATTTCAAAAAAGTTTTTGAGCACAGCCTCGGTTCTTTAAATCGGCACGTCAGAGGCATCAGCCGGCAGCAAGAAGTTTTTCGCTCAGAGCCGCACGGGCAAACTCACTTGGCGTCATCCCCTCGGCAGCCGCCCGTCGACGAATGGCCTCCTTCATTCCCAGAGGAATCTTGACCGACAGCGTTGCCGTCCCCTCGCCTGAGAGTGGGGGCCGTCCATGCACGATCCCACCAACGGTGTGTTCGCCATCCGGAAACTCTCCGCGCTCGTACGACTCGCACCACGCGTCAATCGTTTCATCCGTTACAACCTGACCATTAGCGGCCGTATACGTCTTGCCCATCATCGACCCCTTTGCCGAGCCCGTTCAATCTCCTGCCAAACTTACCCAATTTCGTATGACGAAAGTCCGCTGTCGCCAATTCTTAAGCCGGCACGCGTTGGAGAGCAGGGGTCGAAACAATGATTGAAGGACGCTCTAGTACGGCCCAGGCGCCGGGGCAGGAGCACATACGCCAGGGACGTACGTTTTCGTAGCATACGAGGACATAGCCACGTGCATCGATAAAGGCGATATCGATGGGATAGGCCATAAAACACGTATGGACCGAAGAGCAGCGTGGAAACGCCATGACAAGCGGCAGGCCGTTGGCGGCAACCGGACACCGTCCCAGCATGCCGCGCAGGCGCACGACAAACGACTCCGCCACCGCAAACTCGGCCGGCGTCCAACCCAGCCTGTTGAGTGCCCGCGCGTAGGCGATGTAGGACGAGACCGCGGTCACATGACCACCCCCGGACGCCATGGATCGACCGTCACCGCGCGCTCGTGCGACAACGTTGTCGGCGCCCCCAGCGGAACGCCAGCGATGCTGAGAGAAGTCGGCCACGGCTCATAGTGCATGGTGCAGGTGTAGGTCCTAAACGTACCGGATAGGGAGAGCAGACCACCATCCGATGCCTCCGCGCCTTGCTCGCTCGACACTTCGATCTGCAAGTCATAGCCTTCCATGGCATTCAGAATTTGAGTCTGGACCGTCGCCGAGGCATCGACAGAGCTTTCGTCGCCCTCCCCCTCCGACGCCACGGCGTGCGCCAACACGATGTCGGGCACCACGCGGTCGAAGCGCGCGACAGCGCTGGCAAAGATCATGACGTTGTACACGATGAGTGCCAGCACCAGCAAAACGGGCGTAACCACTGCCATCTCCACCGTCGCTTGGGCGCGCTCCTCGCGCAGACGCATGCGGATACTCATTACGACCCACCGCCCAGAGCGCCAACCAGCGTGGCGACATCGACGGTGAGCGGGATGGAGCCGCCGCCGGGCAGAGGAATCTCCGCAAGCGTGAACACCGTACCGCTGATGGTGCGTTCGACTTGATATTCCAACGCCTCGCAAAGCGCCTTGGGATCGGTCACGCCCAACGGAATACTTCGCAGTTTGTCTTGCGCTTGAGAGAGGCCAGCAATGTCAGACCCCGGGCTCTTAATGACGTTGGCGGAATCAGTCAGCACCGGCTTTCGCAGGCGCAAGTCGCACGGTTCCAAACCCAGCGCCGCCACGGACGCCGAAACGGTATCGCCGAGCCACGATGCAATGGAGCCCAACGCGCCGCTGCCCCCTCCTAGGCCTTTAATCATCTCGTCCATAAGTTCGTCGGCCGAACCTTGGATGTCTCCGTATCCCACAAGCAGCCGTCCCCAGACATCCATGACGCCGTCGAGCACGCCGGCAACGCCGCCCGAGCGTTCCTTCAATGTCGAGAAAAATCGCGAAAGCACGTTGTTTTGCGCCGTCGCCCCATCGGGCGCCAGCACCGCGGCAGAGATGGCACCGCGATCGCCAAGTCTGACTGCCGTGTTAAACGAAGAGTTGAGTTCATCGGAGCTCGAGATGGCACCCGAAACCGCAAAGGCAACCACGCCGTTGCGACCGGGCGGAGCGATACGCGGGCGCTCACCGGAAAGTTCTTTGATGGCGGTATCGAACGCATTGCCCGCACGGTCGGCTTCGTCCTCGGTCTGACGCTCGAGCTCGAGCTCCTTGTTGCGACAGTCGACGTAGTCCTCCAGGGCGTCTTTAAACTTGTCAAAGTGATACTCGAAGCCGTTTTCGATAGAGGTTGAAGGCGCCGCAACAGCACCAAGCGACAAAACGCCAAAATGGCATTTGCTGCATTTATCCTGTCCATCGTAATCGGCAACCGAAGCAAATCCGCTCGGCGTCCCTTTCTTATAGTTAGGGCAGGTCGTCCCGTAATGCAGATACGCCTTGTCATCGTTCACGCTCGTCGGCCACACCGCATCGGTATAGAGTTCCGTCGCCCGAACCTCATCAGAGTTGCGCGGCAGCAGCGGAATATAGGAGGAAACCCTGTCTCCGTTCTCGGTTATATATGCCCGATCGACCTCCGCGTTCGCATAGGTATAAAACGCCTTACGCGCCGCAGACTCTGCCTTCATCTCGACACTCGAGCCCTGGGGCTTCTCATTTGTCAGACGCCAATGGTAGTAGTCCTTCGCGCGATCAAGGGCAACTTGAGGCTCCCACGTAACGCTCGATGAGTAATGCGGATTTTGAACACCGGGAAGATCCGTTAGGCTTTTTGCGCGCTCCCACATACAAGAACAGCTGCCGACCGAGCCCTTGTCAGACCCACCACAATCCGCCAGCCAAGCGCGCTCCTTTGCCTTCGCCGTCTCCTCCGAGGCCTTCCGCAGTTCCTCGGCCGCACGCTCTAAATCATCTGATGTGTCTTTAATGGTATCGGTCGAGATCTCTGACCCTTTGAGCGCAGCAAAGTCCGACTCGGATGTCCTGGGCACGGCAAGCGCCGTACCGGTATAGGTCACACTATCAGTATCCTGCGCCGACACCGCCTGCGTGGCACGCGCGGCGATCAGATACGGCAGAGCCGTCTCGATTTTCTGTAAGCCTTCCGATGCGCTTTTGGCAAACTTGTTGCGCGTTTTAATGATCTCAATCCCGGTGTCGACCATATTGCCGGCAACCGGCTCGGCACCCGGGATGAGGATGGCGACCAGGCCCGTCCCGATCGTGGCAAACCCCGCCAGCCCCAGACTCAAGATACTCGCATCAACCACCGTGGCAGCCGTGTGATAGGACGACACTACGTTGGCACCCGCCAGCGCGCCGCTATCGGCCGCCACCTGGGTGTCCCCGGCACGCGACATGCTCCATATCGCCGCGGTCGACGAAAACAACAATGTGAGCACCACTAGGATGACCACGGCAGAAGAAAGCGTGGTATAGGCGCCGTCTTCGATAAACAGATCGACACCGGCTCGACCCATAAAGCCGCCTCGCTTGCGATGGCAGCTCGGACGGTGCGTCAAAACGCGTCTAGACCAGAAACGCTTAATCCCATGCAGCA
>URUW01000201.1 GCA_900551205.1 uncultured Collinsella sp.
CGGTCATCGCAATCGCGCTCGTGGCCACCTTCCTGATTCGCACCTTTGTGGTCGAGCCCTTTGTGGTGCCCACCGGCTCCATGGAGTCCACGATCGAGATTGGCGACCAGATCTTGGCGCAAAAGGTGAGCCTTGAGCTCGGCCAGCCCGTCAAGCAGGGCGATATCGTGGTGTTTCACAACCCCGATGGCACCTCTGAGCATGATGTTCTTGTCAAACGCGTTATTGCCACGGCCGGCCAGACGGTCGAACTGCAGGACGGCAAGGTGGTCGTTGACGGCCAGGCGCTCGATGAGGACTATACGACCGGCATGAGCTGGCCGCTTTCGGTCCAAGCCCCCGCTGCCCAGGTGAGCTATCCCTACACTGTCCCTGACGGGTGTGTGTGGGTGATGGGCGACAACCGAGAGAACTCAGCCGACTCCCGCTATTTTGGGCCGGTCGACCGCTCCGATTTAATGGCCGTGGCACTCGTTCGCTACTGGCCGCTCAACCGCATCGGCGCTATCGACTAAAAACCGCTATAGTACAGTACCTAACCGTGTAATCGTTTCGACGAGGGGATATTAGAGGCATGAACGCTTCATCGCTTTCCTTCCAAGACATCATCCTGCGCCTCCAGCAGTACTGGGGCGAGCAGGGCTGCGTCATTATGCAGCCCTATGACTCCGAGGTCGGTGCCGGTACCTTCCACACCGCGACCACGCTGCGCTCGCTCGGTCCCGCCGAGTGGCGCACCTGCTATGCGCAGCCCTGCCGCCGTCCCGCCGACGGCCGCTACGGCGAGAACCCCAACCGCATGCAGCACTACTATCAATTCCAGGTGCTCATCAAGCCCTCGCCGGTCAACGCCCAGGAGCTCTACCTGGGTTCGCTGGCCGCCATTGGCCTGGACCCCAACGACCATGACGTCCGTTTTGTCGAGGATGACTGGGAGAGCCCGACCCTGGGCGCCTGGGGCCTTGGCTGGGAGGTCTGGCTCAACGGCATGGAGGTCACGCAGTTTACGTACTTCCAGCAGGTGGGCGGTATCGAGGTCGACCCTGTGCCCGTCGAGATCACCTATGGCCTGGAGCGTATCGCCATGTACGCCCAGGGTGTCAACTCCGTCTACGACCTGGTGTGGAGCTATCTGCCCGACGGCACGCCCATGACCTATGGCGACGTGTTCCTCGAGAACGAGCGCGAGTTTAGCGCTTACAACTTTGAGGTCGCCAACGTCGAGATGATGCGTCAGAAGTTTGATGACTACGAGGCCGAGTGCCACTCCTGCCTGGAGCGCAAACTGCCGCTGCCGGCGTACGACTGCGTCATGAAGTGCAGCCATGCCTTCAACCTGCTCGATGCCCGTGGCGCCCTGTCCGCGGTCGAGCGTGCCAACTACATCCTGCGCGTCCGCGCCGTCGCCAAGGCGTGCTGCGAGGCCTACATGGCCGAGGTCGCCGGAGTCAACGAGAATGCTGATCAGGAAGGCGAGGTGGCGTAAGCCATGGCAGACGCTAAGGATTTCCTGTTTGAGATCGGTACGGAGGAAATGCCCTCTGCACCGCTGAACAATGCCGTCAAGCAGCTTGGCACCATGATCGCCAAGGGTCTCGACGAGGCCGGTCTGGCTCATGGCGAGGTCCGTGTGATCTCGAGCCCGCGTCGCCTGGCTGCGCTCGTTGCCGACGTCGCCACCGCGACCGATGAGGTTCACGAGGTCAAGCGTGGCCCCGCGGCCAACATTGCCTTCGACGCTGACGGTAACGCCACCAAGGCCGCCCAGGGCTTCGCTCGCAAGTGCGGTGTGGCTGCTGAGGATCTGGTCCGTCGCGAGGACACCGACGGTCGCGAGTATGTCTTTGCTGAGAAGAACATTCCCTCCGCACCGGCTACGCCGATTCTGACCGCTCTGTGCGAGAAGACCATCACCGGCCTGCAGTGGCCCAACTACCGCTCCCAGCGCTGGGGTCACGAGCATGCGACCTTTGTTCGTCCGGTCCGTTGGATCTGCTGCCTTTTGGGCGAGGATGTTGTGCCTGTGTCGTTTGCCGACGTGACGAGCGGCAACACTACGCGCGGTCATCGCGTGCTTGGCCCCGGTGACCACGTTGTCGCCAGCCCCGCCGTCTACGAGCAGGTGCTCGAGGACGCCGGCGTGCTTTCTGCCGAGCGCCGTCGCGAGGCCATCCTCGCCGGTATCGCCGAGGTCGAGGCTGCCCGTCCCGGCTGCCATGTCGATACGCCCAAGAAGGTCTTTGAGGAGGTTATCAACCTCTGCGAGTGGCCGACGGTGCTCGTCGGTACTTTCGACGAGGAGTTCCTCAAGGTCCCGCACGAGATTATCTGCGAGTCCATGCTCACCAACCAGCGCTACTTCCCGATCTATGACGGCGGGGGCAAGCTCACGCGTGAGTTCGTAGTCGTTTCCAACAGCAAGCCCGAGAATGCCGAGCGCGTGATCGACGGCAACGAGCGCGTCGTGCGCGCCCGTCTGGACGACGCAAAGTTCTTCTACGAGGAGGATCTGAAGATCTCTCTCGACGAGTTTCGTGAGCGCCTGGCCAAGGTCGCTTTCCAGGAGAAGCTCGGCAGCGTGCTCGCCAAGTCCGAGCGTATTGAGCAGCTCGCGCTCGCTATTGCCCGTGAGGCGCACCTGGGTGCTCACCTGGCAGCCGACGCCGGCCGTGCCGCGCACCTGTGCAAGGCCGACCTGGTGTCCAACGCCGTCGTCGAGTTCACGAGCCAGCAGGGCGTGATGGGCGGTTACTACGCGACCGCGATGGGGGAGAACGACGAGGTCGCCCACGCCATTCGCGATCATTATCGTCCCCGCTTTGCCGGTGACGAGCTGCCCGAGGGCACCGCTGGCTGCATCGTGGCCTGCGCCGACAAGCTCGATAGCATCGCCGGTATCTTTGCCATCGGCGAGCCTCCGACCGGCTCCTCCGACCCCTACGCGCTGCGTCGTGCCGCTATCGGCATCATCAACATCCTGCGCGACCGTCTGCCGATCGACCCCACGTCGCTGATTGACTTTGCTCTGCAGCTTTACACCGAGCAGGGCATTGAGTTCGACGCCGCCGAGGTCGCCCAGCAGGTTCGTGACTTTTTCCATGGCCGCCTGGTGAGCATGGCACGCGACGAAAAGATTCCGGTACCGTTGCCGCCGTCTCCGCGGTGCACATCATCGCCCCGTCCGTCTTCTTCGCCCGCTGCGCCGCCCTCGACGAGGCCCGCAAGAATGATGCCGAGACCTTTGACAACCTGGCTACCGCCTATGCCCGTGCCGCGCACATCTCCAAGCCCGAGCTGGGTGCGGAGTATGACCGCAGCCTGATGGGCGAGGTCGAGCTCGCGCTCGCCGACGCCTCCGAGGCTGCTCAGACCGCTGTCGATGCCGCCCT
>URUW01000202.1 GCA_900551205.1 uncultured Collinsella sp.
AACCACGTGCGCGTCAACGCCGACAACCCCGAGGATGCCGAGCTCGCTCTTGAGTTTGGCGCCGAGGCCATCGGTCTGTGCCGCACCGAGCACATGTTCCTGGGCGATCGCAAGAACATCATCCAGAGCTTTATCCTGTCTGACGATGAGGCCGTGAAGCAGCAGGCCCTGGCCGACCTGCTCAAGGTTCAGACCGAGGACTTCCTGGCGATGTTCAAGACCATGTCCGGTCGCGATGTGGTCGTCCGCCTGCTCGATCCGCCGCTTCATGAGTTCCTGGATAATCCTCGCGAGCTCGAGGTCGCCATCACTAAGAAAGAGGCCGCCGGCGCTCCCGAGGAGGAACTCACTGCCCTGCGCGCCCGCCTGCGTCGCATTGACGGCATGGTCGAGTCCAACCCCATGCTGGGCTTGCGCGGCGTGCGCCTGTCCGTCGTCTTTAGCGATCTGCCTCTCATGCAGGTTCGCGCCGTCGCCACGGCTGCTGCCCGCCTTATCAAGGAGGGCGTCGACCCGCGCCCCGAGATCATGGTTCCGCTCGTCTCCATCACGGCCGAGCATGTTCAGACCCGCGAGGTCATTGAGCGCGTAATCGCCGAGGTTTCCGCTGAAGAGGGCGTTGAGCTCAACATTCCCGTGGGCACGATGCTCGAGCTGCCGCGCGCCTGCATGGTCGCCGACGAGATCGCCCATCACGCAGATTTCTTCTGCTTTGGCACCAACGACCTCACCCAGACGACCTTTGGCTTCTCGCGCGACGACGCCGAGGCCAAGTTCATCCCGCTGTACCTGCACAAGAAGATCCTGAAGGACAACCCCTTCGAGACCATCGATACGGCGGTGCTGGAGCTCGTGCGCATGGCCGTCGAAAAGGGTCGCGCCACCAACCCTGGCATGCACTTTGGCGTGTGCGGCGAGCACGGCGGCGACCCCAAGTCCATCAAGGGCCTGTTTAACGTGGCCGATGTGGACTATGTGTCCTGCTCGCCCTACCGCGTGCCCCTCGCGCGCCTAGCTGCCGCTCAGGCCAAGCTCGAGGCCAAGCGCAACGCCTAGCCCCCCTGCGCATCGACGCCTAGCGTAGCCCCCCTTCATGCCGCCCGTCTCATTCGTGAGACGGGCGGTTATCATGTGCGGGTTTTGTCTTTTTGTCTGCGTAAAAAATTGTTCTTGCAGCAGAAACCCGCGCGTGTATACTCGAATACGTTTGTTCAACTACGTGCCGGCCAAGGTGGTACGGCACCTCTAGAAGAGTAAGGAATTGCACATGGATTACATCCGCGCAATCGAGCGTCAGCAGATCCGCGAGGACATTCCTCAGGTTCGCGTCGCCGACAACGTCAAGGTTCACTACCGCATTAAGGAAGGCGACCGCGAGCGTATTCAGGTCTTCCAGGGCGACGTTATCCGCATGGCCGGCGCCGGTGCCCGCGAGACCTTCACCGTCCGCAAGATGTCCTTCGGTGTCGGTGTTGAGCGTACCTTCCCGCTTCACAGCCCCAAGATCGCCAAGCTCGAGGTCGTTCGTCATGGTCGCGTCCGTCGCGCCAAGCTGTACTACCTCCGCGACAAGGTGGGCAAGGCTGCTCGCATCCCCGAGAAGCGCTAAGAAGATCGCAGCGTCTGTCCACTCGTTTGGACACAAGGGTCACCTTCGGGTGGCCCTTCTTTTTATCTGATTTGCATGCAAGGAGGGCCTGGTATGGCCAATATGACGAGCTCGGTTTCGGCATCGCAGGTTGCCGGAGAGCTGGCGAGCGCAACGTTTGAGGAGATCCCCGCCCTCGTGGAGCATTATCGCGAGGACCCGCGCCAGCAGGTGATCAAGGCTTGCGAGCGTGCTCTTAAGCGCCATGCCAAGGAACTTGCCGAGCGCGAGCGCGTCAATGACATGTACGAGCTTATGCATGAGCTTGGCGGCAATGGGGTGGTCGTTGGTGTCGACGAGGTGGGTCGCGGATCGGTGGCCGGTCCTTTGACGGTATGCGCCGTCTGCCTTCCTATGGAGCCGCGCGTCTGGGGCATCAACGATTCCAAAAAGCTCACGCCGGCGCGCCGCGAGTTGCTCTCAGTGAAGATTGCCGAGGTGGCGACGGCGATCGGTTTTTGCCATATCGCGCCTAAGGATATCGATGAGATGGGCATGGCCCGTGCTATCCGTACCGCCGTTGCGGGCGCCGTGGCCGATACGGGACTTGAGCCCGACTGCGTCCTCATGGATGGCAACCCCTTGGGCGCCGTTCCTAACGAGCGCGATGTGGTGAAGGGCGATGCCAAAATCGCCTGCATCGCCGCGGCGTCCATCATGGCCAAGGTCACGCGTGACGAGATGATGGTCGAGAACGACGCCGAGTATCCCGAGTACCATCTGGCCGAGTCGAAGGGCTATGCAAGCCCCGAGCATATCGAGGCCATTCGCAAACATGGACTTTGTCCACTGCACCGCGTGAGCTTTTGCGGAAACTTTCTGCAGACTGAGCGCCTTTTCTAGGTCAATTGTGGAGACAGGGACCTCTGGGGTTTTATAAACTTGCTGGTAACGGGCCGTATGCAACACCATTGCTGCGTACGGCCCGTTTTTTGACGGCATTTGGTCAGCTTTTGGTTTGCTTCCGGTACTTACCCGCATGAAAGGTGCCCTCATCATCGGGGCAATGCAGCGTGCGGGAAAGGAGACCCCATGAGTGCCGCAAGCAAAAAGAGCAAGACGCAGCAGCTCAAGGAGCGTTGGGAAAATGGCGAGCTCGACTGCGGGGCGATGACGCCTGAGTTTATCAAGGGGCTCAGTCCCCGCGAGCTGGGCATGCTGGGCGAGCTGATCACCATCGACTACTTTAACGAGCGCGGCTACACCTTGCTGGAGCAGGGTTATCGTTGCTCCGAGGGCGAGGCCGATCTGGTGCTGCTCGATGAGCTCGACGATGTCGTGGTGATGGCCGAGGTCAAGACCAGACGCGTTGCGCTGGATTGCAGCACGCGGGTCTTTCCCGAGGAGGCTGTGGACGCCCGAAAGCAACGCCGCTACCGCCGCATCGCAAGTTGCTATCTCATGGAACATTATCCGCTCAAGGCGATTCGCTTCGATGCCGTGGGTGTCACCATTCGCGGCGGGCATATCGCCGAGATCGAGCATCAGTACAACGCGTTCGATTGGCAGGTGTCGTGATGGCGTTCGAGACGTTTGCCGTTCACGCGGCCTGTATCCGTGGCGTCGAGGCGATTCACGTCACGGTCGAGGTCTCGCTTGCCGGCGGCGTTCCGGGCATTCAGATGCTCGGCATTCCGAGTATGGAGGTGATGGAGTCACGCGGTCGTATTCGCTGCGCGATGCGCTCCGCCGGGTTTGAAATCCCGCGCTCGGGC
>URUW01000203.1 GCA_900551205.1 uncultured Collinsella sp.
TGCAGGATTCCACAATGCGATCGATATCGGTAAAGCTGCAGCCATCGTGCAGGAAGGCATCGACGGCGACCTCGTTGGCGGCATTGAGCACGCACGGCATGGTGCCACCCGTCTTGCCGGCACGCTCGGCCAGTGCCAGACAGCGGAAGGTATCCATGTCGGCAGCATCAAACGTGAGCTGCCCCAGCTCGCGGAAATCGATACGAGGCGCCGGAGTATCCCAACGCTCGGGATACGAGAACGCGAACTGGATGGGAATACGCATGTCGGATGCACCGAGATGCGCCATCACGGAGCCGTCGGCGAACTCGACCATAGAGTGAATCTTGGACTGACGCTGCACGACCACGTTAATGAAATCGAGGTCGCAGTTAAACAGATGCATGGCCTCAATGCGCTCCAGGCCCTTGTTCATGAGGGTGGCGGAGTCAATGGTAATCTTGGCACCCATGGCCCACGTGGGATGCGCGAGGGCATCGGCACGCGTCACGCGATCGAGCTCGTCGCGCGTGCGGCCAAAGAACGGACCGCCCGAGCAGGTGAGCCAAATGCAGTGGGCCTCGCGCGGGTTCTCCCCCAGATAGCACTGGTAGATGGCGGAATGCTCAGAGTCGACCGGAATAAGCTGGCCCGGTTGTGCCAACGGCATAAGCAAGTCGCCACCGACGACGAGGGACTCCTTGTTGGCAAGGGCAAGGCGCTTATTCGAGGTCAAGGCCGCATGGCTCGCCTCGAGACCGGCGGCGCCCACAATAGCGACAAGCACGCAGTCGACATCGTCGCGATGCGCGAGCTCGCAAACCGCCTGCGCGCCAACGCCGAGCTTCGTTCCCTCGGGCAACTCCTGCAGCACGGCGTCATCGCCATGATCGACATCGGCTACGGCAACCGCCGGAACCGAGAACTCACGGGCAGCGGCAACGAGCTCAGAGGTACTGGAGTTAACGGACAGCGCCGTCACCTGCAGGCGATCGGCATGCTGGCGGCACACATCGAGCGCCTGGGTGCCGATAGAGCCTGTACAGCCCAGGATGGCAACACGGAGACGTCCATCGGAGCCATACGTCGTCTGGAAGGACATTACAGCACGCCTCCGATCATCAGCAACAGCTGCGCGGTGATGCAGCCGAAGATAAGCGAATCGCTACGATCGAGCATGCCGCCGTGGCCCGGGATAAGGTTGCCGGAATCCTTGACGCCCACACCGCGCTTGATACGCGACTCGATAAGGTCGCCGATAACGCCCAGAATGGACACCACCACGCCGCACAGCAGCGCATAGGGCAGGCTGAGCTTGTAGAAGTGCGTCGCCCACAGGATGAGCCAAATCAAAACCGAGCCCAAGATGCCGCCGACAAACCCCTCCCAGCTCTTTTTGGGAGAAATCTTGGGAACCATCTTGTGCTTGCCGATACGGCTGCCCACGATGTAGGCAAACGAATCGGAGACCCAAAGGGACGCGCAAACGCCCACTGAAAGCAGGGCGCCGGCAAAACCGGGCACGGCATCGCGCAGCAGCACGATAGCCGACAGCATAAAGCCAGTGTAGATGGGACCCATGAGCGTCACGGCCACATCAGAGATGCGGGTACGCGGCGACCAGACATACCAAATGCCCACAGCGAGCATCAGGGCAAAAAGCAGGGCATTCAGCAACATCGAATCGCCCAACGCCGACAGCGGAAAGAGTACGGCGGCAGCGATACCCATGCGCTCGTTAGCCATCTTGCCATCGAGCCTTGTCATACGGAAAAACTCATAGCAGCACAGACCGCTCATGACAGAAACAAAGATGGCCGTGGGCACGATACCCAAAACCAAGCACAGGATAAAGACAACGGCGTAGACGATACCGGCGGCGGCACGGGTAATAAAGCCCGCCAGCCACGAACCGGTACCGTTCTTCGCTGCAGGCGCTCCCGCAGCGGCAGCTTTGCGCGCAGGCGTCTTGGGAGCAGATGCCTTGGGACGATCGGACACGATTAAGCCTCCTCGGTCTTGCTCAGTCCACCAAACCTACGGTCACGGCCCTGATAGGCCAAAATGGCGTCGACAAGGCCCCAACGATCAAAGTCGGGCCAATAGGTATCGGTGACGTAGAACTCGGAATAAGCCACCTGCCACAGCAGATAGTTCGAAAGGCGCAGCTCACCAGAGGTGCGAATCACAAGCTCAGGATCGGGAAGACCGGCGGTATAGAGGTGGGAAGCCACCATGTCGTCATCAATTGCGGCAGGATCGATCTTACCGGCGGCAGCGTCGAGTGCAATCTGACGGACAGCGAGGGTAATCTCGGCACGCGCGCCGTAGTTGACGGCAAGCGCCAGCGTCATACCGGTATGATCGGCGCACTCGGCAAGACCGCGTTCAAAAACGTCGCGGGTCTTCTTGGGCAGCGCGGAAATGTCACCCAAAAAGACAACACGCACGTTTTCGCGCTTCAGAAGCGGCAGCTCGTCGATAAACGTCTTGGCAAACAGATGCATCAAAACGTTGACCTCATGCTGCGGACGGTTCCAGTTTTCGGTAGAAAACGCATAGGCAGAAAGCACGTCGACGCCTAGGCGCACGCAGGCGGTAATGATCTCGCGCAGCGAGACGATACCTGCCTTATGACCCTCGGTGCGCGCAAGACCGCGCGACGTAGCCCAACGACCGTTGCCGTCCATGATGCACGAGATATGGTGCGGAATCTTATTGAGGTCAAGGTCGGAAAAACCGACGCCCGCAGGGGCGTCGGCAAAGTACTCGACCAGTTTATGCTCGTCGTATTGCACCTTAGATCTCCATGACCTCGGCTTCTTTTTCCTTCAGAAGCTCCTCCACCTTGGCGACATACTCATCGGTGTGCTTCTGGACCTTGGCCTGCTCGCGACGGACATCGTCCTCGGTGAGCTCCTCATCGCGCTCGAGCTTATTGTTGAAGTCGCGACGGATGTTACGGATAGACACCTTGGCCTGCTCGGCGTACTCGCGGCACTCCTTGACGAGCTCGCGACGGCGCTCCTCAGTGGGGGCCGGGAACGGCAGACGAACGACGGTGCCATCGGAGTTGGGGGTAATGCCCAGATCGGAAGCGCCGATGGCCTTGACGATAGCGTTGATGAGCGCCTTGTCCCACGGCTCGATGAGCAGCATGTGAGCCTCGGGGGTCTTGACGGCGGCAACCTGCGTGACCGGCGTGGGGACACCGTAATAATCAACGGTGATGTCGGACAGAATGTTGGCGTTGGCGCGGCCGGTACGAACCTTGGAGAAGTTGTGCTTGAGGGACTCGAGCGACTTGTCCATATGGGCGGTGATGTTCTCTGCCATGCTTAATCCTCCTGATAGACGAGCGTGCCGACGGGCTCACCCGAAA
>URUW01000204.1 GCA_900551205.1 uncultured Collinsella sp.
AATCGAAACTCGCTGCCCATGGGAAAGGTGTTAAGCGATCCGATAATGGACTCGATATCGGGGTCCTTGGTCATGTCTCGCTCGTCGAGGTTGAACTCGACCATACCCGACTTTTCCAGACGCGCTTTCATACGCGAGACGGCGTGGTCGCGCTTAACTCCGTCGGTACCGACGATCAGATATGCCGGCAGCAAACCGGTTTCGGACATTGCGCTCCCCTCCCGCAGGTCTTCGTATTCGTTCCGTGCCATTCTAGCCCAGGGGCCCACCGCACGCCAACGACGTCGTCACGGTCGCTGGCATCGCATCGCAAAACCATTCGCAGTCGGCGTGACGGTAATGTCGCCGTGTTCGATGGTACACGCGAACACACCACCCGCTTCCTTCACGGCATCGATGCAGGCATCGGACGGATGGCCGTATCGATTCCCCTCGCCCGCGCTCGCGAGGGAAAGCTCGGGCTTCAGGACGTCCAGCAACTCACCATCGACTGAAACCTTGGAGCCGTGATGCCCAAGTTTAAGGACATCGATGTCCCCCACCTCCTGCACGAATTCCCGCTCTTGGTCGAGCTCGGCATCACCGGTGAGGAGCATACGCAGGCCCTTGCCTTCCTGAACATAAGAGAGCAGAAGGACAAGCGAGTCCTCATTTCCCTCGCCATCCACGGACTCGAATGGGCGCAAAATGAGCCGATGTCGACCATATCCCCACGGCGCACCTGCCGATACTCCACGCCAGGTCGGTTCAATACCTCGGCAGGAGCATCCTCCAGCGCATCCGCGGCCACGGTAATCGTTCCGACCGAAAACTGTTCGAGCACGGCAGGCAGACCACCCCAGTGGTCCTCATCCCAATGCGTCACAAAGACGGCGTCGATATGGTGCACGTTATTGCGAACCAACGCCGCCACCACGCGCTCGTCGAGTCCGCAGTCGACGAGCGCAACTGCGCCGCCCTGGCGGATAAGAATCGCATCGGCCTGGCCCACATCGAGCACCGTCACCGAAGGCGGAGCGAATCGATCCCAATAGACGTACGGAATAGCAGCCAAGAGCATCAGGCATGCAAGCCCCACCGCCATAGGACGTGCACGGGGACGCGGCCACCAGACCAGCAGAACCGCCAGAAAACACGGCACTAGGTAAATCCACATGCTATCGGGCGGCACGCTCACGTATGCACCCGGCACGGCGGCAAACAGCTGCTCGAAGAACAGCGCGCAACGGGCGGCAATCATGGGCACAACGAGCGCCCAAGTCCGCAACGGTGCCACGAACGAAAAGGGAACCAGCACGATCGACACAGCGAGCAGTACGCTCACCACCGGACCGAGGACCGCATTTGCCAGCGGAGCAATGAGCGAGAACGTACCGAAGGCAGGAACGGTAATGGGAAGTGTCGCCAGTTGCGAGCACAGCGTGACGGAAAGCATGCCGGCAACGCCCGATGGCAAGCCCAGCTCACCCAAAGCGTAGGTCGCATAAGAGCAAAAGCACAGAATGGCTAAGACGCTGGCACATGAAAGCTGAAAGCCCATCTCAAACAGCACCGTCGGCCGCAGCAGCACAAAGATGGACATGGTTGCGAAGAGCGCCGAAAGGCCGTGCCGGCGACGCCCCGCGCCGTTTACGACAAGCGTCGCGAACACCATGCAGCACGCGCGCACAGCCGAGGGAGACGCGCCCGTAAAGGCAGCGTAGCCCACAAGCGTTATCGCCAATATCGCCCGCTGAAGACCACGTGAGCACCGAGTCTTTTGCAATACACCCTCGATTACAAACCCCACGATAGCCAAATGGCTGCCCGAGACGGCGATAAGATGCGCCGTTCCCGTCACCGAAAACCAGTCGCTCGCCGGCTGGGCGCGCAGCTCGGCCGAACGACCGCAGACGACTCCAGCTATGAGCGCACGCGCCGGGTCGGTCGCAGGCGAGATGGACGCAAGCAGCTCATTTCGCAGTCGAAGCAGCGGCCCCGGAGAGCCCTCGTCGACCGACACCAACCGGATGACCTTCACTTTTCGGAGCTCGCCTCGAAGCACGCGTGAGCGACCATACGCATCGTTCTCAAAACGTAAAACGCGACCGATAACACGCACGTGCGCCCCGGCCTTGAGCTCACGATCACACGATAGGCGAACCGTTGCCAAGTTCTTACCGTCCGCGCGTGCCTCGCAGGTATAGGAATACACGTCGTCGTTTATGGATGGATCACCCTGCACGACAAACTCGAGGCCGCTTGCCGCTCGACCGTCGAGCGCCCTCGAGGCGCTGAGCGCACCCACAGCCCACCACGCCGAGACGACCGCTCCCGCCACGAGACCGACGGACGCGGCATACAGCCACCGCTTCAAAGGGGCAAGCCGCGCACAAGAGTGAGCCAGCACAACGAAAACCGCTGCCGCAACGGGAATGGCCCATAGCGGCCCGACCGCCGTCGCCCGCTCCCTCAGCAGCACATCAGCGGCTATGCTGAGCACCAAGGCGCAGCTCACGCACATGCCGGCACACAGGGCCATCGTCCACGGAATCAGGGGCCGCGGAGGCATCACGTGCTCTCGCTCGGTCGCACTCATACGCAGATGCAATCTTTGATTTTGGCAAGCTTCTTCTCGCCGATTCCCGACACGCGCATCAGATCGTCAACCGAAGCAAAAGCACCGTTCTTTGTCCGCTCATCGATAATCGACTGTGCCATTGAGGGACCGATTCCCGAGAGCGTCTGCAGCTCTGCCGAGCTTGCCGTATTAATGTTTACTAGGCCTGTTGCGCCACCGACGCCTGATGATGCGGAAGTCCCACCATCAACACCGGCTTCCGCAATGGACACCTGCTGCTCCCCTACCGTTGGAACGTGAATTTTTTGTCCATCAGTGACCTTGGATGCACGATTAAGCCCCGTAACGTCTGCTTCGGGCGCCAGCCCGCCGGCGGCATCAATCGCCTGAGCCACCCGCGCCCCGTCTTTGAGGCGATATACACCGGGTGACACCACGGCGCCATCAACATCGACATAGACCTCTGCCGCGGCAGACGCCTTAGGCGAAGAGCCTTCAGATGTCTTTCCACTCGAAGCATCGCCGGATCCCGGCTCCACTAACGTGCCCGAACCATCAGTGCGCTCAAACGACACACCGCCGGCACCGCCGCCAAGGTTCGCCATTGCCAGTCCACTCGCCATCGCAATGACGACCAGTATCGCCATCACCACTGTCTTATGACCGAGCAGTTTGCCCGCCCAACGGTCCATCTTTTTGACTCGTTCGTGTTGTTCGCGCTGCGCCATAGCAAAACCTCCCAACACCATCGTGTCA
>URUW01000205.1 GCA_900551205.1 uncultured Collinsella sp.
TAGAGCGCCTGATTGAACAATTCACCCGTAACCCTGCGTCACTCATCGTGCACGACCGCGACCGTGCTGGTCACCTCATTGCCAAGGTGGTCGAGGCTGTCGACTACCGCATTCCCTTTATCCCTGACGATACCCAGGCAGAGCAAGAAGAGGCCGCAGCCGAGAACATGCTCCGCGAGGCAGCCGCGCTCGATCCGAGCAACTGGGATGCCCAGCGCATGCTGTGCGCCCTCACCGCCAACTCCAACGAGGAGTAGCGCGATGAAGTCGAGCACGACCTGGCACTCAAGATCGCCTCGGCGCAGGACCCCTACGAGCGCGAGGCCGCAGGCGACCTTATGCGCCGTCCCTACCTGCGCTGGCTTGCCGCCCTTGCGTCACGCGCCCTCATTAGCGGCCGCTATCGCATGTCGCTCGAAGCTGCAAACTGCAGCCTCGACTTTGCCCCCAACGATCCGGCTGGCGTCCGCCACACCGCGATGCTCGCCATGGCAAAGCTCGAATACCCTGCCGAGGAGCTCAAGCGCTTTCGCTCTGCCCACTCCGTACCCTATCTCGCCAACACGCCGCTACGCCGTCGTCCCAAGGATGCGGAGCGTGACTTGGACCCGTGGACGCTCATCGCGCTGATGAGCGCTACCTGGCGCGAGCTGGACTACGAGGGTGCCGAGCACTACCTGCGCATCCTTGCACGCTCGTGTCCGCACGCAGCCGAGGCACTCTACTTCCAAACCGAGTTTCCCGATGGCGTCTATGCCCGCGTCAACGTGGGTGTGGGCTCCACCGACGAGCTTGTCCTTGCGCTGTCCGAGGCGACGCCGGTGCTGCAGGAGGGCCTGGGCGCCCCCGACAACGCCAGCTTTGCCGCCTGGGTCGCCACCAGCGATATCGTGCGTTCCCAGATCGACGAACGCATCCTGCGGGCGGCCGAGCAGGGCTTGCCTTTTAAGGGAGGAGACCTCTAATGGATCCGAGCGTCTACATCCCCGCCTACCTGGAGCGCGCCTATGTTGCGTCGCACCCCGAACTCACCGATGCAGCACGCGAGCTTGTCCATAACGACGTGAGCGTCAACCCTCACAAGTATGCGCAGACCGAGCACGCCCAGGCGCTGCTGTCCTATGCCGGCGTTCACCGCCACCTGCTCGACGAGCTTCATCGCATCGAGGACATGGGAAGCGACGAGGAGTTTGAGCAGACGCGCAACCGCCTGTTCGATGACATGCGCGATGAGCTGCTCAAGATCGTCCGCATCGATGCGCATGTCCTCGATGCCCAGCTGCTCGCCATCATTTTGGCGGACACGCCCGTCGACGCCTGTCTAGGCGACTTGATGAAGCTCGAGGCGACCACGGCCGATTACTTGCAGCAAAGCGTGCCCGGGTTTGGCATGGAGGCCCCGCACTACTGGGCCAACAGAGTGCTGGCAGACGGCGTGACAGCTGCCGACCTCACCGTAAGCGAGCCGGCTTTAATCGGGTGGCTCCACACGCTCGAGGCCATCTCGCAGCTGTGCATGGCGAGCGCTCGTTACCGTGCTGCCGCCAACTATGCCCGCCGCGTCCTTAAGGCAGAAGGCTATCCCCCCCGAGCCGCAGGCACCGTGCTGCTCGCCCTCGCTCGCTTGGAAGATCAGGACGGCTTTTTTGCCCTAGCCCACCAGCTCGAGGAACAGGTGGGAGCCGATGCACTCGAGAACTCCCCCTGGTACCTGCTCGCCCGCACAATCCTCTTGTTCAAAACGAACAAGATGCGTCCAGCGGTGCGTGCATTACGTGAGTTCGCCAACCGCTGCGAGGGCGGCGCGTTCTTCTTGCTGAATCCCATGTACCAGACACCGTACCTTCCCTGCCGGCCCGAGCCACGCGATCCCTGGGATCTTTCGCACCAGGCCGTTTGGGAGGCGGACGGCATTATCTCGGACACTCCCGACTTTGCCCCCTGGGCCAATGCCTGCGAAGACGTGTCGCAGCTTGCCCAGGAATTTGCGCGCCGCTACGGTTTTTAGTGACGCACTCGACCCGACCATGTCGTTTACGTTAGGAACGGTTTCATGAACCTCCGCTCATCTCTTGCCTGCACCTCGAGCGATATCGCCCGCTGGGGGCTGCGCTCCGTCCTTAAGCGCCAGGGCGGCGTACTCCCCGGCCGCATCGCCATGAAGATCGACCCCGAGCTGCTGAACGACCTCGCCGGCCTTGTCGACCGCAGCGTGGTGATCACCGGTACTAATGGCAAGACCACCACCTCCAACCTCATCGCCGACGCCGTTGCTGCCAGCGGTGCTACCGTGGTGTGCAACCGTGCCGGCAACAATATGGAGCCTGGTGTGGTGGGCGCTCTGCTCGAGGCCCGCGGCAACCTTAAGCGAACCGCCAGCAGCAAGCGCGTAGGCGTTTTTGAATGCGATGAGCTCTACACTGTGCGCGTCCTGCCCAAGCTCAAGCCGACGTACTTCGTGCTGCTCAACCTGTTCCGTGACCAGCTAGATCGCTATGGCGAGATCGATCACACCCAGGAGGTCATCGCCCACGCGTTGGAGCTTTCGCCGGCAACGACGCTCATCTACAACGCCGACGACCCGCTGTGCGCCTCGATTGCCGCGCGCGTTCCCAACGCGAGTATTGCCTTTGGCATCGATGGCGCCACGGGCACCGAGTCCGACCGCATTAGCGACTCGCGCTTTTGCTCGCAGTGCAACGCCCCGTTGGAGTACGACTACGTACAGTATGGTCAACTCGGCGCCTACCATTGCCCCTCGTGCGGCTGGGCCCGCCCTGCGCTTGTCCGTCGCGTGACGGGCGTGGAACTCGGCTGCGACGGCTACGGCTTTGACCTTGTCTTTGGACCCGATACCGACGCACCCGCAACGCACATCGCCACGCGCTACAACGGTCTGTACATGGTCTATAACGTTGCCGCCGCCTTCTTTGCCACACACGAGTTGGGCGTGAACACGGCGCTTCTACAGCCTACGCTCGATGCCTATGTGCCTGCCGGCGGTCGTATGGGGCGCTGGGATATCGCCGGCCGCACCGTCGAGGCCAACCTGGCCAAGAATCCCGTAGGCTTCGATCGACAAATCCAGTCCATCAAGACGGCAGGCGGCAGACTCTGCGCTTTCTTCCTCAATGACAACGACGCCGACGGCCACGATGTCTCGTGGATCTACGACGTCGACTTCGAGCGCATCGCCGATACCCCGGGGCTTGTCGCCTTTGCCGGCGGCACGCGTGCACACGATATGCAGGTGCGCCTCAAGTACGCCGGCATCGACGCCGCCATTATCTCGGACGTCGCGCAGGCAA
>URUW01000206.1 GCA_900551205.1 uncultured Collinsella sp.
CCGTGCATGCATCCCCGCCCCTTTCGCATCAAACAATTTCGCCGGCAAACCGCGCCGCAACGCCAGCGCTACCCGCGCTGCGGGCCTACTGCCGCTACAAGCGGTTCAAGCCCCAGCTCGCGCGCGTAATCCTCCTGCGTAAAGACTTCGACCAACTCAAACGTGTCGGATTCGTCGTCAAACGCAAAGTGCAGCACCGAGCAGTTGCCCGGCACGCGATCGCGCTCGTCGGCCGCCGCACCCTTCACGTGATCCATAAACTCCTTGATAGCCGAGCCATGGCTTACCGCGAGCACACACGTATGGTCCGGACGCTGCATGAGTTCGGTCAGCGTCGTCACCATGCGCTCGCGCACCTGGATCTGGCCCTCGCCGCCAAATTGACGATAGAAATCGCGCCACGGGCGCTCGGGCATAAGCATCACGCGCTCGGCCTCAAAGTCGCCAAAGAACCACTCACGCAGGCCGTCCAGGCGCTCGTATGCCAAGCCCGGCCACAAGTTGGCGATAGTCTGCTCGGTGCGATGAAGCGTGGAGGTGTAGGCATGATCGGGCTCAATGCCGCGCGCACGTAAAAACATGCCGGCGCGCGCCGCCTGGTCGCAACCCAACTGCGTAAGCGGCGAATCACTCCACCCCTGAATGATACGCTTAAGGTTGAATATCGTCTGTCCATGACGGACCAGATACAGGTCTTTATTCATAGGGGTCCTTTCGTTCGTTACCAACCCAAGAGCGAAAACGCCCCGTCGCAATAGCCAAAATGAAGCACGGCACCGTTGTCGGGCAGCTCTCCCCCGCCAGTCACATACTCAAGAAACTCCTGGCAAGCTGAGCCGTGGGAAACCGCCAGCACGCAGTCGTGCTGCGGCCTGGTCATGATGCGGGACAGCGCCGCGACCATGCGCGACTGAAGCTGCACTTCCGACTCGCCGCCAAAGGCCACCGGATAATCGCCCCAGGGCTGCGGCGGCATCTCGCGATTTGATGTGCCCTCCAGCGAGCCAAAATGCCACTCACGCAGGTCATCGACCAGCTCAATGGAACGGCCCTCGCCAACGATAAGCTCGGCCGTATGCCGCGCCCGGCCCAACGGCGAGGAATACACATGATCAAAGGCCACGCCACGCGCCGCAAACGCCGTACGCGCCGTCAGCGCCTGCTCGCGCCCGTGCGCCGTAAGCGGCGAATCGTGCCAGCCCTGCAAAATGCTCTGCACATTGAGCTCAGTCTGCCCATGCCGCACCAAATACAGATCTGCCACACACCCTCCCCTCGTACCACCACAAAGGGGACAGGAGCCTTTGTGGTGATTTTGCCGCCGGATTGCACCGCAACGACGCACAACTACAGCAGCACGTCGGCAAGCGAGCGCTTGGGCACGTGGTGCACCTGCGCCTCGTCGCGCCAATAATTGATGGAGCCGTCGGGGTTGGAATCGATCGCATCGATCATCTGCGTCTCGGCCGGCACGCCAAAAGCCATGATCAGCTTGAGCTCATACTTGTCGTTATCGAGCCCCATGGCGTCGATCGCGTGGGGCGTAAAGGCCTTGAACATGCATGCCGCCACCTCGGGCGTGGCGCTGCGAGCGGCGAGCATCATCGTCTGGGCGGCAATGCCGGTGTCGACCTCGGTGATGGGCGCGGCGGGCTTGCCCGGAACGGCGCGCTCGGCCAGAATCGCGATGTAGCCGGTCGGGCGCTCGCCTTCGGCAGGACCCGGCCAATCCTTAAGCGCGCCGGCCCACGCAAGTTCATCAAATACACCCGCGCAATCCTCGGCACCGCTCACCACATGAAAACGCAGACGCTGAGCATTGGCACCGCAGGGAGCCAGGTGCGCCAGTTCCGCCAGCTCGAGCAAAAACTCGCGCGGCACGCGCATGGACTCGTCAAAGCGACGGCACGTACGGGCACGACGGACCAGCGCATCAAACGCTTCCAGACCGAGCTTTTCGCAGCCCTGCTTTGCCATCGATTCTGCGCTTACCGGCGCTGCGGGAACTGCTTCGTTCATAGGGACCCCCAATTCAAGCCAATTGTCTTTAGGAAAATCTAACCTAAAACGTAGGCAATAACGAACAGGGCTGCAATGTTCTACACCTGTTGAATAGAAAATCGCGACGTGGGGAACAACGGAAACAATTCGGGACCTTTGGGTTACGTTTCGCCCTCCCCGACCCATACGCCAGCGCCTTTAAGCGATACTGGTTGTAACGATCAAGGCTTACGCCGCACGGAAAGGAGACATTATGGGCATCTTTAAGAACGATGACCAAAAATCGAGCCAGTTTGGATTTGACGAGAAAAGCATGGCGGGCAAAGCCGTCAAGGCCGTGCGCTGGATCTACGCCATCACGGGCGTCGTGGCGCTCATTGCTGGCATCGCGCTGCTTTTTGCACCCGCCAAGTCCCTCGTCTTTTTGACGACTGTCCTGGGTTTTTACTTTGTAATCACTGCTGCCATCAGACTGTTCACTGCCATTTTTGAGCCGCTGCTGCCCACCGGCTGGCGCGTGACGAGCATCATCTCCAACCTACTCATTATCTTGGGCGGCGTCATAATCCTGCGCAACCAGGCCTTCTCGACCGCGACGCTCACCACGATGGTGGTTATCGTGGCCGGCTTTGGCTGGATTGTCGAAGGTGTCATGTCCATTCTGGAGTCCGAGCTTTCGTCCAACCGCGCCCTCGCCATCCTGAGCGGCGCACTTTCCATCATCGCCGGCATGTTCGTGTTTATCTATCCGCTGTGGTCGGCCAAGATGCTCGTCATCTTTAGCGGCGCCGCGCTGCTGGTGTTTGGCGTAACGCTGATTGTTCGCGCTATTCAATTTGGCAAACTGGTGCGCTAGATGCCACGAACGCTCTTTATTGATGCAGACGCCTGCCCGGTCACGCGCGAGTCGATTGACTGCGCGCGGCGGGCGGGCGTCGCCGTTGTTATCGCCGGCAACAGCACGCAAAACCTGGAACGGCACATTCGCCGCGACGACCCGCGCGATGCCGAGCACGCGCGACGCGGCTTTTGGGTCACGACGCTCGACGTGAGCGTGGGCGCCGACAGCGCCGACTTTGCCATTGTCGAACGCCTGCAGGCGGGCGACGTGGTCGTGACGCAGGACATTGGCTTGGCGAGCATGGTGCTCGGGCGCGATGCCGCCGCTATCGGTGTGCGCGGGCGCGTCTACGACAAAGCAACCATCGACATGCAGCTGTTTATTCGCCACGAGGAAAAGAAGGTGCGCCGCGCCGGCGGACGCACTCGCGGGCCGGCGGCATTTACCAGCGAAGACCGCGCCCG
>URUW01000207.1 GCA_900551205.1 uncultured Collinsella sp.
AACGTCAGATTGTCCAAATGCGGCCCGCGCAGCGTCGAGCCGTTACGCCGTTCGGCAGAACGGCGTAACAACCTAGCCGCCCAAGTAAGCTTTGCGGACGTTGTCGTCGTGCAGGAGCTCTTGGCCGGTGCCGGTCATGGTGATCTTGCCGGTCTCGAGCACGTAACCGCGTGTGGCGATGGAAAGCGCCATCTGCGCGTTTTGCTCGACCAGAAGCACCGTGGTGCCGGCCTTGTGCAGGTCCTCGACAATCTGGAAGATCTGTTCGATCAGAATCGGCGCCAGACCCATGGAAGGTTCGTCGAGCATAAGCAGTTTGGGGTTACTCATAAGGGCGCGCCCCATAACGAGCATCTGCTGCTCGCCGCCTGAAAGGGTGCCGGCGACCTGGCGACGGCGTTCCTTCAGGCGCGGGAACTGCTCGTAGACGCGCTCCAGGCCCGGAGCCACCGTGGACTTGGGCTGTGTATAGGCGCCCATCTCCAGGTTCTCCTCGACCGTCATCTGCAAAAAGGCGCGACGTCCCTCGGGAACCTGAGCCAAGCCCTTACCAACCAGCTTATCAGCGGGCGTATGGGTAATGTCCTCGCCCATAAACTTGATGGAGCCGGTCTTAGAGCGCAGCAGGCCCGAGACGGTCTTAAGCGTCGTGGACTTGCCAGCGCCGTTGGCACCAATCAGGGCCACGATCTCGCCCTCGTTGACGTTAAAGGAGATGTCCTTGATGGCGTGGATGGCGCCGTACCAGACGTTGATGTTGTAGACGGAAAGCATCGGCTCTGCCATTTAGTTCTCCCCCTTATCCTGCTTGCCCAGATACGCCTCAATAACAGCGTCGTTGTTCTGGATCTCCTCGGCCGTGCCCTTGGCGATGACCTTACCAAAGTTGAGCACGCAGATGCCCTCGCAGATGTTCATGACGAGCGACATGTCGTGCTCGATAAGCATGATGGCAATGCCAAAGGTGTCGCGAATCTTGACGATGTTCTCCATGAGCTCGGCGGTCTCGGACGGGTTCATGCCGGCGGCAGGCTCGTCGAGCAGCAGTAGCTTGGGGTTGGTGGCAAGCGCGCGGACGATCTCCAGACGACGCTGAGCGCCGTAAGGCAGCGATCCGGCCTGCTCGTTTGCCAGATGCTCCATATCAAAGATGGACAGTAGTTCCATGGCGCGCTCGTGGGCAGCCTTCTCGTGCTTCCAGTACGTCGGCAGGCGCAGTACGCCCTCAAAGCCGGAGTAGCGCTCCTGGTTGTGCAGGCCGACCTTAACGTTATCCTCCACCGTCATGGTGTTGAACAGGCGAATGTTCTGGAATGTACGGGCAATACCCATGCGGTTGACCTGATAGACCGACTTGCCCGAGGTGTCCTCACCGTCGAGCAGGATGGTGCCGTGCGTGGGCTGGTACACCTTGGTGAGCAGGTTGAAGACCGTGGTCTTACCGGCACCGTTGGGGCCGATCAGACCGGCGATCTCGGTCTTACCGATGGTCAGGCTAAAGTCATCGACTGCCTTAAGGCCGCCAAATTCAATGCCCAAGTGGATGCACTCGAGCGCCGGGCGCTCGCCCAGGTCGCGGTCGGGAACGATGGCGCCAGAAGGATACGGGACCATCTTGCCCTTGTTGAACTCAAATTTACTGGGCATCGGCTGCCGCCTCCTTCTTGGGAGCAAAGCGATCCTTAATGTGTGCGAAGAAAGCCTTGAGCTGCGGGTTGTTGGTAAAGATCATGACCAGGATCAGCACGATAGCGTAGATGAGCATGCGGTAGTCCGAGAACTGACGAAGCAGTTCGGGAAGCACCGTGAGCAACGCCGCCGCGATGACGGAGCCGCGCATATTGCCCAGACCGCCCAGGACCACGAACACCAGGATGAGGATCGACGTGTTGAAGTCGAACTTGGTGGCGGAGAGCTGCGAGAAGTTACCGCCGAAGAGAGCTCCGGCAGCACCGGCGAGGGCAGCGGAAACCACGAAGGCGATCATGCGGTACTCGGTGACGGAGATGCCTACGGACTCGGCTGCAATCTTGTTATCGCGCACGGCCATGATGGCACGGCCGGTACGGCTGCGCACCAGGTTGAGTACAATAACGAGCGCGACCATAACCAGGATGGCGCCGGCAAGGAAGGTCGAATAGGTCGACACGCCCGATGCGCCCTGGGCACCCTTGATGATGGCGGTGCCGTCCTCGAGCAGGTGCAGGTCGTCGATCGTGGAGTTACCCGTGATGTTAAAGATAACATGCAGGCCGCGGGAGTCGACGCCCACGATAAGACAGGTGACGATCTCTTTGATGATCTCGCCAAAAGCCAGGGTCACGATGGCCAGGTAGTCACCGCTCAGGCGCAGAACCGGGATGCCAATCAGGAAGCCCAAGATGGCAGCGGCGATAGCGCCGACCACAATGCTGATGATCAGGCGCATCGGATCGGAGGGAACGGCGCTCTCCAGCGCGACGGCGGTAACGATGCCCGTATAGGCGCCGACACTCATAAAGCCCGCGTGGCCCAGCGACAAGTCGCCCGCGATGCCGACAACGAGGTTGAGCGAGATGGCCATAACGATGTAGGCCGTGATGGGAACCAGCTGACCGGCGATCATGCGCGGGATCATATGGTTGGACTGCATAAAGAACACGATGGCGAATGCCACGATGCACATGGCGTACGTGACAAAGTCGTGACGCGTCTGCTTGTCTTTAAGGAACTTCATAACGCTCACCTACACCTTCTCGGGGACGTACTTGCCCAAGAGGCCGGCAGGCTTGACGAGCAGGACGATGATCAAAACACCAAAGACGATGGAGTTGGCAAGGCTCGTGGAAATATAAGCCTGTGCCATCGCCTCGATGATGCCGATGAGAATGCCACCGACAAAGGCGCCGGGGATGGAGCCGATGCCACCGAAGACGGCTGCATCGAAGGCCTTGATGCCAGGCATGGCACCCGTCGTGGGCTGCAGCACCGGCGAGTAGGAGCACAGGAGCACGCCGGCGATGGCGGCAAGCGCAGAGCCGATGGCAAACGTCATCGAGATGGTGCGGTTGACGTTGATGCCCATGAGCTGAGCGGCGGCCTTGTCCTCGGACACGGCGCGCATGGCTTTGCCCATCTTGGTCTTACCTGTAAAGAACATCAGACCGGCCATGATAACCAGGCAGGCGACGATGGTGACGAGCGAGACGGCGCTTACGTTGAACTTGGCCAAGAACTCCGGCACCTGGAAGGTGACGAGCGAAGTGAAGTTCTTGGGCGTGGCGCCCCACAGAAGCTGCGCGGCGTTCTGCAGGAAGTAAGACAC
>URUW01000208.1 GCA_900551205.1 uncultured Collinsella sp.
AGATGCTCGCGCAGTCCTCATTGGTAAAGACGCAATCGGTGTCGACGTCGCAGAAGCTTGCGATCTTTCCGCGGATAGCGTCATCGATATGGTGGTCGGAGCGCAGCACGATAATATCGGGCTGGATGCCAAAGCTGCGGAGCTCCTTGACGGAATGCTGCGTGGGCTTGGTCTTGACCTCGTGGGCGGCGGCAATATAGGGAACGAGCGACACGTGGATGTAGCAGACGTTCTCGGGGCCGGCCTCCTTGCGGTACTGACGGATGGCCTCCACAAACGGTTGGGACTCGATGTCGCCGATCGTGCCGCCCAGCTCGGTGATGACTACATCGGAGCCGGTCTGCTCCTCGATGCGGCGGAACTTGTCCTTAATAGCATTGGTGACGTGGGGAATCACCTGCACGGTACCGCCCAAAAAGTCGCCGCGACGCTCACGGGCGATGAGGCTTTTGTAGATGGCACCGGTCGTAAAGTTGGAATCGCGGGTCAGGTTCTCATCAATAAAGCGCTCGTAATGACCCAGGTCCAGGTCGGACTCGTAACCATCCTCGGTTACAAAGACCTCACCATGCTGGAACGGGCTCATGGTACCGGGGTCGACGTTCAGATACGGGTCGGCCTTCTGCATCGTTACTTTGTAGCCACGCGACTTGAGCAGACGGCCCAGCGAGGCCGCGGTGATACCCTTGCCCAGGGACGAAACCACGCCACCGGTTACGAACACATGCTTGGTCATATTGAGTTACCTGCGCTTCCCGTAGAAGTTGTTTATCCACATCTTACGGGTCTTCATTGTAATACTCGCGCCGCGGACCGTCCGCAATTTTTCTCGCGTGCGATTGCATTTCTCAATCTTGAAACAAAACGCCGCCCGGTTTCCCAGGCGGCGTCGCTATGGCAAGGGTTACATGCTGCTATCGATCAGCAACCTCGTCCTCAAGCATTTCTTGAACGAGCATGCCGGTACGGACGCCCTCAAGATACCACTCACCACGTTCGGTGAGGCAAATGCCATTTGCAAGCTGACCGCCGTCGTCGCTATAACGCGAGACGACATCAATCATACCTTCGGAATCCAAGCGATCGATTGCGGCGCGGGCACGATACGGCGAAACCCCCACGCGCTCGGCAAGCGTTTTACGCGAGAAACCATACGGCCCGCCATTGTCTTCGGTTTGCTGGTCGATCTCCATCAACACCAGCACCTCGACACGCTTCATATCGTTGACACTCGCACGACCCTTGCCCGCCATAGCAGCCTCCTCAAACCGAGCACGAGCATCTAACGCGCCGTGCACGACCGACACACCTCACGATGGCAGGTAATATCCATCATGCGGCATCCCGCTAAGGATGAAACAGTTACGGTTATTGTATACCGCTCAAATTGTTTCTAGGCAGGTAAACAGCTATTATTCGCCGAAATAGACGCTTTATTGATCAAAAAGCCGTACCGGGCGCTAACCCGATACGGCCAAAATGCAATGCAATTACCGCGGTGCTTCAAACTTAGCGATGGAAGAAACCGCGGCGCTCAAACTTGGGCTCGCAGCACACGTTGATGCCCAACTTGCGTAGTACCGTCTCGTCCGTCGGCGAGATAATCACGCTAAAGAAGGCATCGCAACCGCGCAGCTGCTCCAGGCCCGAAAGGACGCGAGAGGCCGTCTCACTCGTGGCCGAGGTGATCGACAGCGCCATAAGCGTCTCGTCGGTGTGGAGGCGCGGGTTTTTGCTGCCCAGGAAATGCGTCTTGAGCTTGCTGATGGGCTCGATCGCCTCATCGCTAATGACCTCGAGCTCAAGGTCGACGCCCGAGACGTGCTTTAGGGCGTTCATAATGAGCGAACTTGCGGCGCCCAGGCGCGTGGAGGTCTTACCGGTCACCACGGAGCCATCGGGCATGACCATGGCACCCACGGGACCACCCGTCAGCTGCTCCCTGGTGAGGGCCGCCGAGCGCGCCGGTGAGTAGTTCTTATCGATGCCAGCTTTCTTCATAATAATCTTGAGACGGTCGACTTGCTCATCGCCCACGCCGGTACGGCGCACATTTTCGACCGCGGTAAAGTAGCGGCGGACGATCTCCATCTTGGAAGCGTCGCGGCAGGCATCGTCATCGGTGATGGCAAAGCCGACCATATTGACGCCCATGTCCGTAGGGCTCTGGTAGGGGCTCTTGCCCAGGATCTTTTCCATCAGGGCACGGACTACCGGGAAGGCCTCGACGTCGCGGTTGTAGTTGACCGTGGTCTTGTTGTAGGCCTCAAGGTGGAACGAATCGATGATATTGGCGTCGTCGAGGTCAGCCGTGGCGGCCTCGTAGGCAATATTGACCGGATGCGTCAGAGGAAGATTCCAGACCGGGAAGGTCTCAAACTTGGCATAGCCGGCGGCAGTGCCGTGCTTATGCTCGTGATACAGCTGCGAGAGGCAAGTGGCGAGCTTGCCCGAGCCAGGGCCGGGCGCCGTCACGACGACGAGCGGACGGGTGGTCTCGACAAACTCGTTCTTGCCGTAGCCATCGTCGGACACGATCAGATCGACATCGTGCGGATACCCCTCGATGGGATAGTGCAGCTTGGCGGGAATACCGAGTGCATTCAGACGATTGCGGAAGACGTCGGCAGCGGGCTGACCGGCATACTGCGTGATAACCACGGCCGCGACAGCAAAGCCGTTGCCGCGGAACAGGTCAACCAGGCGCAGCACATCCTCGTCATAGGTAATGCCAAGGTCACCACGAGCCTTGTTTTTCTCGATGTGGTTCGCGTTGATCGCGATGATAACCTCAACATCGTCGGCGATGCTCTTGAGCATGCGGAACTTGCTGTCCGGTTCAAAACCCGGCAGCACTCGGCTCGCATGATAGTCATCGAACAGCTTACCGCCAAACTCCAAATAGAGCTTGCCGCCAAACTGCGAGATGCGCTCCTTAATGTGAGCAGCCTGCAGCTCGATATACTTCGCGTTGTCGAAACCCTGGCGCATGTATGGCTCCCGTCCCGTTTCGTAAATTAAGTTCCTACGCGATTATAACGGAGCCTGCCCTCCCCGATGCCCAGGCCATCAACAGGCACCAACCAAACACGCCCACCGCAACCGCCGGGGACCCGGGGCGGCTCATTTGGAACGGGAAACAAGGCACTCAGCACCAACAATGAAAACGTCGCAGGTTGAGCATAAGCCAGCGAAAGCCCGCCAGAGTAGGCAAAGCGCCCCTGCACCAACAATGGAAAGCGCCGCAGGCAGAGGACGGACAGCGAGCGCCGTCCAGGACGTACAAGTTGGC